>JAHDCE010000710.1 GCA_020630045.1 Saprospiraceae bacterium
TGAGGATGAAAGATCAATTATAGCCATACAATCTAATTCGTAATAATGTCTATTTATGGCAGGGTACTTAACCATGCGAACAGCTTCAATAAGTCTTTATTCTAAACACCCCATGACACACTCGCCTTTTTTATTGATAAACAATTCATGACCATTGACTTTGACTTTGGCCACTCCTCCTGAATATCCGGCACGAAACGGATCTAGAGGAAACGGAACCACCTCATCGTATTTAAATGGTATCAGAGTCATGCCTTCCGCATTAATGAATCCCCACTTGTTGCCAACACGAACACCGGACAACCCTTCACTAAAAGGGAAGGTGGCATTGTAAATAAACCCTATGGCCAACCGTCCCTCTTTGTCTAGGAAACCCATATTCTCTTCTGCATTCCGAACGTCGATTAATCCCCCGGAATAACTTCCCATTCCGTCATATTCTGCTTGGACAATGACCTCTCCTGCTTGATTGATAACACCCCATTTCCCGAATCCCCCTTCCGGGGAAAAAATATTGAAAGCAGCTTTTCCTTCGGAAAAACTTTCTACATAATCGAATTTTGGAGAGACGACAACCTCGCCCTTTTGATTAACAAAACCCCATTTGTCGTTTTGCTCAAAGGTGGAAAACCCATTTTTAAAATCAGTGGCATTCGAATACCAAGGACTCAATAATTGACCGTTTATATCCATGTATGCCCGTTCTATCTTGGAAGGATCATCAATCCATTTTTCTACCCAACACACACCGGACTCATTAAATTTTCCCCAGATTTTAATAGGAATTTGAGTGATTTGACTTAAAGTTTTAAAATCCAATAATTGCCAAACTTCCCCACGTTTTACCCAAACCCTTTCGGACATCACCGGCGAAACTGCATCGTATTCCAATGGAATCACCACCTTTCCTTCTTGGTTGATAAGTCCCCATTTATTGTTTTCATTGACAATAGCATGTCCGTTTTCAAATGAAGAAGCGAATGAATAGGAGGAACCTCCGGCGATTTTTCCTGCTTTGTCTATATATCGCCAGCGGAATTCTCCACGCTCATCTTTGTACATGATCGGAGCATATCCTTCATTAAATACCACCTTCGAGCCATAAAGCGAAGTCGTGTTCAATGTTTTCTTTATCGATTCCGAAGAAAGGGCTTCGATTTTTTGTCCTTTGGAATCAATACAAACAAACCCGAGCGGACGTGATAAACAAGCAATTCCATCCGGAAAATATTCCGATTCCCCGGAAGGGGTATACGGAGAAGGCGGAACCGAGTCCGTAGGAATTGTGGGTGTAGTATTTGAAGAATCACAAGCTAGTAAAACCAGTGTAATGAAACTCAAAAAACAAAATATAAAAGGTTTCGATGTCAACATCTTTTTCTGATTTGCCGAAATATAAAACATTAGCTTTTATGTAATTGCTTATTCTACCTAAGAATTGATGGAGATATGATAGTTTCTTAGGTTCTGTATGAAGGATAAGACAAAAATAGCCCAAAGCATATTCCTATTATTCGTAATCGTTTACTTAGTACGCTGTAAACAAAGTAAGTTAAAGAATTGGGAACAAGATTTTGTCATGAATCAATGA
>JAHDCE010000106.1:0-8020 GCA_020630045.1 Saprospiraceae bacterium
AAGCAAAAATACCCGAAAAGCATATTCCCTGATTATTTATGGTTAGGTACTTAAATTCCGAATTATGAAAAAAGGATGGTTTATCGCTTGTATTTTGGCTTCATGTGTTTTGCTACTGGGGTTTTCAGGGGAAGACATATACACGGTAGGCAAAGAAACGCCGGTTAGACAAGTACTGGATTACTTCGGAGAATCACCCGCCGCCCACGATTTGGAGGACATCACCGAAGAACAAGTCGAACAAGGACGCCAATTGGTATTTGAAGGACGGACAAAATCCTCGACAGGAAAAAAATCACGCCTGCAAAGCAAGCATTTCAAATGCATCTCTTGCCACAATATGGAACGGGAACAAGCGGATTTGACATCATCCGACTCCCAAGATATTCTGGACTATGCAGTAGAAAAAAATCTACCCTTATTACAAGGGAGTTCCTTGTTTGGTGTAGTAAACAGAGAAACGTTTTACAACGGAGATTATCAGAAAAAATATGCCGGCAATCCAAGAATTCGCAAAGCGAATAAGGACATCCGTGAAGCCATTCAACTCTGTGCGGTAGAATGTGCCCAAGGACGACCATTTAAAAAATGGGAATTAGAAGCGGTGCTCGCCTACTTGTGGTCTTTGGAGATGAAACTGGGAGATTTGGATTTATCGGACGCCGATTATGGAATGTTGCGGAAAGCCGGGGGGGAGAATTCCCCGGAAGGGAAAAGGAAAATAATAGATTTTGTAAAGTCCAAGTATGCCCTATCGGCACCGGCGACCTTTGGTCGAACTCCCGGAGACGCCACCCAAGGATACGAAGGCATCACCGGGAATCCGGAAAATGGAAAAGAAGTATATGAGCGTGGATGTTTGTATTGTCACGGAGGAAAGAAGTATTCTTTTTACGAACTGGACAAAGACAAAATGACCTTCCAACATCTTCAACGCCATATCCCCAAATATGACAGGTATTCCGTTTATCAAGTCTCTCGATATGGGGCACCGTCTTATCCGGGCAAACGGGCGTATATGCCCCAGTATCCCATAGAGCGTTTGTCGAACCAACAACTAGAGGATTTAAGGACATATATTGATGCTTCGGCGGATTGAGCACTGATTTTCGTATATTGTTTGAAAAGAACCCATGAAAACCATCATCATTGACGATATCGCCAAAAATCGGGAAGTACTCGTCCATTTGCTTGGAGATTATTGTCCACAAGTAGAAATCGTCGCTGTTGCCGATAGTGTCGGAGACGGTGTTAAGGAAATCACCGGTCGTGAGTTCGATTTGTTGCTCTTGGATGTGGAAATGCCCGATGGTACCGGATTCGATTTGCTAGACCAACTCGACCATGTCGATTTTGAAGTCATCTTTGTAACGGCACATGACCAATACGCCCTTAAGGCTATAAAATTTTGTGCATTGGACTACATCCTCAAGCCGGTTGACGTCAAGGAGTTGATACAGGCAATACATCGTGCTACGGATAAAATCAAGGAACGCCGGTCCAAGGAGCATTTAGAGCATTTATTAGTCAATATGCGGACCCCCGAAACCGCTCACCACAAAATTGCTTTACCGACCTTGGAAGGACTGGTTTTTATTACCGTTGATAAGATTATCCGCTGTGAAGCGGATGGGAGTTATACGAAAGTCGTACTCAACGGACAACCTCCCATCGTCGCGACACGTAAAATCAAAGGATTTGAAGACCTGCTGGGAGAGTATGGTTTTTTTCGGGTACATCGCTCCCATTTGGTCAATTTGCGATACATTGAAAAATATTATCGTGGTGAAGGCGGTTATGTAAGTCTGAGCGACGGCACATCAGTAGATGTTTCACGAAGGAAAAAAGAACAATTTTTAGAAAAATTGAGAAGTCTTTGACCGGACTGCAACCATTCAGGAGAGCTGTTGTCATTCCCTACAACAAACCATTATACAAATGGCCGCTGAAAAATTAATTAAATCGCTGCCGTTGAACGAGAGCCATCCGCATACAACTTTAGTTAAAGATTGCCTGACGGGCGACCGCAAGGCACAGTATAGGTTGTATCGGTTGTACAATAAGGCGATGTTCAACACATGCCTCCGGATGCTTAACAGCCGGGAAGATGCAGAAGACGTCCTTCAAAATTCATTTGTCGACGTTTTCATGAAGTTGCACATGTATCGAGGTGATGCCACCATCGGTGCTTGGATCAAGCGTATCGTTATCAATAACTGTATCAATTTCTTGAAAAAGAAAAGGATTGCAATCACCGAATTGAAATCGGATCGAGTAGCGAGTATTCCCGAAACGAAGGAAAGCGAACTACAACTCGATGTGACGAAATTGAACGAGGCATTATCCAGCTTGCCCAATGGGTACCGAATCGTTTTCACACTTTATGCGATTGAAGGTTACGACCATCAGGAAATAGCCGATATTATCGGAACTTCGGTTTCGACATCGAAGTCGCAGTACAGTAGGGCAAAAAAGAAATTAAAGGATTTACTCAACGATAGGCAACAACTACTTCAACAGCCATGAGCAAAGACAAACTAGAAAGATTTATTGACAACCACAGAGAGGAGTTGGATACAGAAATCCCCTCTTTGCATATCTGGAAGGAAATTGATTCCCAAATCAATCCTAAACAGAAATCAGGTTATTCTCCAAAGGGGATGACCCGTGTTGCAGCAGGTATCGCATTACTTGTCATCGGTAGCTTTTTTACATTCCATTGGGTGTCCTCCGCTAATTCAGCATCGACTACTCAATCCATTTCTGTTGCGGACATGAGTTCAGAATTGGAAGAAGCCGGCATGTTTTATTCGGATAGAATCAATAGAAGCAAGGCCAGATTAATATCATTAGGGCATCGCGATGCAAATGTTTATCGGGACTTGGTTCAAATGGAGCAACAGTTCGAGGAATTACAGAAAGAATGGAATGAAAATCCGGTCAAATCCAACGACCATTTGACCAATGCCATGATTAATAATTATCGTAACCGGGCGGATTTATTAGAACGGGTCATCAATCAAGTAGAAAGAAGGAGAGGACGAACCAATTCATTCGCTAGGCCGGCTGTTAATTATGAATAAAGAGGATGATTGACTGGGCGTTATTTCGCCAATATGCCATTTAAATGAAAACAGGAACAAGCACACTAATTTTTATAGTTTTCTTCATGAATTCCATTTTCGGTCAATTGATATTTGTTGATAAAGCATTTACTGATGAAAAAGAGTGGAGGTTGAACTTTAAGTTGGGCAATGCTTATTTCTCTAAATCATACAATTTTTGTTCAAAATGTATGGACGAATTGATAAGTATGACAGACGATATGGACAAGCGTGTTTTAGAGTATGGAATAGAATGTTACGATAAGACTTACCAAAAGCATAAGATAGAAAAGCTGATAAAGGAAGGACATTTAGATGACTTCACAGTAAAGGAGAAATGTGAAATGGAACTGTCCACCGAGATTAAATCATTGTCATTTTTTAGCGAATGTAATGAAACTGGTGCGACAGCTAAAAAGCCTGAAATAGTGTCCAAACCCGAATTACGCGACGAATTGATCAATATGTTAATTGCGGATCAGTATTATCGCTCCCCTTTTATCTTGTCTTATTTATATGACCTAGGTTATGAAACTCATAATGAATTCCTTGAAAAACGAACAAGGAAAGCCTTAGACTCAATCAATCAAATTAAACTAAAAAGGATTTTAACGGAACATGGTTTTCCTGAAAAAGAGGAGGTCGGGAAATGGGCGATGGAAGGAGTGTATTTAATTATTCAACATGCACCACTCGAATTGCAGCTAAAATATGAAACTCGAATACACCAAGCATTTGAAAAAGGAGACTTGAATAGCCACAACTATGCTGCGATGATTGACAGGCTGGAAATAAAAAAAGGCAATCGACAGATTTATGGTACACAGGATAAGATGAATGATGAGGGTAAGTCTGTATTAGCCCCATTGGCCAATCCAGAAAAAGTAAACGAAAAAAGAATGACCATTGGTTTGATGCCATTGGAAAGTTATATGCTACAATTCGATATCAAACATGAATGATGGCATCCTAATGTTGAAAATATTTTGAAATGAAAACACATTTAACCATTATCATATTAGCATTGTTCGGATTCCAATCCGTAACCGCGACGACACCTAACCGAAAGGAGTTCGTTAAGGAAATGCATGAAACATTCTCCTTGTTACCAGGAGGTGAGTTTATCCTAAAAAATAAGCATGGTAGAGTCGAAATCTCCACTTGGGATAAAAATGAAATTGATGTCGAAGTCAAAATCATCGTCCGGTCTTCGGATGAAACACGAGCACAAAAAACCCTAGAACGAATCACCGTCGAGTTTGAAGCCGAACCGGACAAAGTTTGGGCGACCACCATCATTGAGCAGATGACCGTCAAGCAAAACTCTTGGTCTTGGATGACCGGAGGAAGTGGCCGTTTCAAACCCGATGACTTTGAAGTAAATTACTTGGTTCGTATGCCGGCTTCCGCCAATTTGGATCTGTATAACAAATACGGAGACTCCTTCGTAGGTGCATTGCAAGGAGCCGTCAATGCAGAAATCGGTCATGGGAATTTTCGATTGGAAGAAGCCCAAAACCTTCATTTGATGGCAGCTTATGGCGATGCGACGATTAACCATGCGACTTCCATCGTTTCTGATATGAAGTATTCGACACTCAGGGTTCGGGAAGCTGACGAGGTAGATATGACCACAAAATATTCTAAGGTATATTTAGACAATGTAGGTTCGGTAAGAACCATCACAAAATACGATGAATACAATATCGAACGAGCAAAATCCATCCGGGCAGAAGGCAAATACGATCGATTTACCATTGACTATGTGGAGCGCATTTTGGCCAGTGGACGCTATACGGATTATACCATTGACACCCTAAAAACATTCGCCGATTTCGTACTGAACTATGGAGGTATGCGTGTGGAATATGTCGATCAAGAATTCGAAAGCGTATTGGTGGATGCAAGTTATGCCAATTGTCGTTTAAATACGGCTCCGGCCACTTCCTTTACAGTAAATGCTACATCGTCTTTCGGAGACATCGGCCTGCCTCAAAACCACGAAGTGACCTATAAAAGAGAAAGTGGACAATCCGAACGGATAGAGGCCAAAATCGGCGAGTCATCAACGACAAAGCTCATCAAAATCAAGGTCAATTACGGAGATATAAAGGTGCACTAGTTATTTTAAAACAAACTGAGAATAAAAAATCCTCGTCCCGAAAATTCTTTGGAACGAGGATTTTTTATTCTGGTTCATTGAGGTTGCCCATCCTTTCCGGCCAAGGAGAAATGATGGATTGTATATCCGCTTGTCGCAATAATTTACTAGGACTTCGTTCCCCTTTTTGGAATGCATGCGAAATCGTATGTAGGAAAACAGGTTCATAAATAGACAGGAGCGGTTCTATGAATCCATCCTTGTTTTTGAAACATGTCGCCGCCTTGTCAGGGCTTCTTTCCGAAATTAAAAACTTCAAAATTTCCCCGTCCAAATCAGGCATATCACAAGGAGCGATGAGCCAAGCGACCTTAGGAAAATATTCATGAGCGGTGAGTATCGCTCCTAGGGGCCCACTGTCCGGATATCGGTCTGTCAAATAGCCCTGGGTTTCCCTTCCGGGAAATTGACTCGCGTTGATGGAGATGTATGTTTTGCTACAAAATTGCTCTAGAAGGGATGCTGTATATTCTCGATGGGGCACACCATGATAAGGAATCAATCCTTTATCGCGACCCATTCGGCGGCTTTTTCCACCGGCCAATACCAGACCATACAAATCAGGCGTCATCACGTTTAAAATCCCGTTTTCCCCCTGTTTTTTCCATCAAACAAGTTTCCTTAATGATGATGTCATGAGAGAATGCTTTGCACATATCGTAAATCGTCAAGGCAGCGATAGAAGCGCCGACCAGGGCTTCCATTTCCACGCCTGTTTTGGCAGTCAATGAAGCCGTACAATCCACTTCGATTTCCTTGTTTGTATTGATGCGGATATCCACCGTACAATTGTCTAATCCTAGGGGATGACATAAAGGAATGAGTTCCCCTGTTTTTTTCGCGGCCATGATACCCGCCAAAATCGCGGTTCTGAAAACCGGCCCTTTCTTGGTTTGGATATCTTCGTTTTCAAGTAAATCGAAAACATTTTCCGGAAGGATGATGGTACTTCGTGCTTTGGCCGTTCTACGGGTCACCGGTTTTTTGCCGATATCGACCATAGAGGGGTTGCCCTTGTCGTCCAAATGTGTCAGTTTATTATTATCCATTGAAATAACTTGGAAACGGTTCAAAAAATGTATGTAATTTGCAGTAGAATATACTTAAATATCATGGCAGAAAAGAATAATAACAACCAAATTAATATAGAATTACCCGAAGAGGTAGCAGAAGGAACTTATGCCAATATGGCCATCGTATCCCATTCACACGCGGAATTCGTTTTGGATTTTATCCGAATGGTGCCGGGTGTGCCCAAGGCGAAGGTGAAAAGCCGGATCATCTTGACTCCCCAACATGCCAAGCGTATGATGCGTGCATTGGCGGATAACCTCAACAAGTACGAGCGACAATTCGGAACCATCGTCGAAAACGAACCACCGAATATTCCTCCGATGGGCGGATACAACGCACCTCCCGGCCAAGCTTGATGTCTTAAAACCTTGGGATAAAATCAGTCTACGCCCCTTAATAAGCGACCAAGTGTTTCAGTTTTTCAATCCACCTCGTACGAGCTTGAAAATCTTTTTCAAGTTGCGGTGCAAAAGGTACCGGTGTGTCCAAACTAGCACATCTTAAGACCGGCCCATCCAGGTATTCGAATAAATGTTCGGAGATATAAGCGGCCAATTCTCCACCAAGCCCCCCGAATAAAGTGTCCTCATGTAGCAGTAGGACTTTATTGGTCTTTTTGACAGATGTTTCGATGGCCTCGTAGTCGATGGGCTGTAACGAGCGTAAATCCAAGATTTCTACATCCAAGCCGTTGGCTTCAATCGCTTCCATCGCCCAATGCACACATGCACCGTAGGTGATGACCGTGGCTTTCGTTCCTTCCCGGACGACCTCGGCTTTACCGATTTCTACCGTATAATATCCTTCCGGAACTTCAGCTGACAAGCTTCTGTAAAGGTATTTGTGTTCAAAAAACATGACCGGATTCGGATCTTCGAATGAAGCCAACAACAAGCCCTTCGCATCATATGGATTACTAGGGTAAACCACTTTTAAACCCGGTGTTTTGGTAAACCACGCCTCATTGGTTTGTGAGTGGAAGGGGCCGGCTGCTACTCCACCGCCGGTAGGCATACGGACAACGACATCCGCACTTTGCCCCCAACGATAATGGACTTTCGCCAAGTTGTTGATGATTTGGTTGAATCCACAAGTAACGAAGTCAGCGAATTGCATTTCGACCATGGCTTTCCAACCCTTTATACTGAGTCCCAAGCCGGCTCCTACAATGGCACTTTCGCAAAGAGGGGTATTGCGTACCCGTTCTTTTCCGAACTCTTCCATGAACCCTTGTGTGATTTTGAAGACTCCACCGTAATCGGCGATATCTTGTCCCATCAAAACCAACTTGTCGTGTTTTTGCATGGCTAGACGCATTCCATCTGAAATGGCGTCGATAAATCTTTGTTCTCGGGTATTATTTCCCGGAAGGGAAATTTCAAAGTCATGTGGAGCATAAACATCCTCCAACTCTTTTTCTATAGTAGAAGAAATAGGTGGCTGATCGGCTGCAATTTCAAGCGCATATTCGATTTCGTCCTTAATTTCTTGTTTGAAACGGGTAATCGTCGCTTCTTCAATGATGCTTTCGCGGAGCAAGAAACTTTCGAAGTTGCTGATGGGGTCTTTGACAGCCCACTCGTCCATCAGTTCTTTAGGAACGTATTTGGTGCCGGACGCTTCTTCGTGGCCTCTCATACGGAAGGTGCGGCATTCCACCAAAATGGGGCGAGGATTTTCA
>JAHDCE010000106.1:8034-9926 GCA_020630045.1 Saprospiraceae bacterium
GTCTTTGGCCAGCGTATTGATGGTATCGAATACCTCAAGGATATTGTTGCCATCAATTTCTACTGACTCCATGCCATATCCGAACCCTCGGTCAGCCAAGCGGATACAGTTGTATTGTTCGCTGGTTGGTGTAGAAAGTCCATACCCATTGTTTTCAATAACGAAAATGACGGGCAGTTGCCATACGGAAGCCACATTGAGCGCCTCGTGAAAGTCGCCTTCACTGGTTCCTCCTTCTCCGGTAAAGGCGACGGCGATTTTACCTTCTTCGGCCAATTTGTGCGCTAGGGCGACACCGCCCGCCAAAGCGAGTTGTGGGCCGAGATGGGAAATCATTCCTACGATGTGATATTCGGGGGCACCGAAGTGGAAAGAACGGTCGCGGCCCTTGGTAAAGCCAAGCGCTTTTCCTTGCCATTGGCAGAACAAACGCTCCAATGGAATCCGCCTTGAGGTGAATACCCCCAAATTGCGGTGCATCGGAAAAATAAATTCGTCTTGATCCAGTGCGGCGGTAACTCCTACCGAAATGGCTTCTTGTCCGATACCGGAAAACCATTTGCTGATTTTTCCTTGACGGAGTTGCTTGAGCATTTTTTCTTCTATGAGCCTTGGTTTGAGAAGGTCTCGATAGAATTGTACCAATTCATCATCCGTGAATTTGGAACGATTGTATTGGATGGCGGTATCGGCTACTGTCAACATTAGATTTGGTTTTATTAAGTTTCAAATAATTGACGGTTGCAAAGGTAGGTATTTGAACGGATGCTAGGATAAAAAAATCAAATTATGATAGTGGCCTAAAAAGAAAAAGCCGCCATTTTCCGAAAGGAAAATGACGGCCTGTTTTTGTCCGAAACTTATTAACAAGTCTCCATGCTAGTCGTGGCGCTATGTTTCAATATTGAGCTGACCACATCATTGGATGGACTAAAAGAAACTTTCGGAAGTTCTTTTTTGGCTTCCAGCAAGAGGTTGTATTCCTCCTTGAGCCGCCAGTCTTCGTGAATCGCTTCTGCGATTTCGATGGACTCCTTGGCGGAAGTTTCTTTGTAAATAAATCGGATTAAATCTTTAGAAGTAAAAGTATTATTCATCATGCACGTTACAAATGGTTAAACAATAGGTTGGTTGTAGTTTTTTATGTTTGATTGTTTAACCTATAAACAACGGGGGTTGTACAATTATTGCACAACCCCCGTTTTTTGTAACATTTTCTTATTGAACCCATATAAAACAAGTTCGACTTGTCACATATCACATGGTGTAATCGGATCGGATTTTAGTTCAATCGATACCAGTATTGTGTTCTTCCCAAGAAGGCACGGCCGATATAACCACGCACTTTCAGTTTGTCATCAGAAAGCAACTCGATGTAACAGCTATAGGATTTTCCGTTTTCAGGATCGGTGATTGTTCCACCACCCCAGTAGCTTCCTTTTTTCTTTAGGTTTTCGAGAAGGATCATGCCCTGTACAGGTTGATTTTTCTTGTCCCCTTTACACTGTTCGCAAACGGCATCTTTGCGATCCTCGTTAAGGATTTTGGTGACTTTGCCGTATAACTTTCCATCTTGTTCATAAATTTCGACGTATGATTTGGCCTCTCCGGTGCCATCATCGATGGTTTTCCAAGTTCCGACATATTTGTTTTGTGCGAAAGAAAATACGGTAACTAACATGAAGATAACCGTAGCAAAAATGTGTCGCGTTTTCATGAAGTGTTGATTTAAGTGAGAAAAAGAAATCGCGTTACGAAATTAAAAAAAATAGATATAGAAAGCAGGTTTGTGGCTCGGGTTTAACTTGGAGGTAAGAATATAGGGAGGTATTTCACACAATCATTAACAATATCAGGCGATTCTATAATGAAAAATTCCTGCTTCTGGTCTA
>JAHDCE010000107.1:0-2564 GCA_020630045.1 Saprospiraceae bacterium
ATGTGCGGCGATAGAAGGAGCCATAACGCCACTCGGAATTTTGCTGTTTAGCATTCAATTCTTTTGGCAATTTCCCCACTTTTGGGCGATTGCGGATTTGGCGAAGGAAGATTACAGGTTCGCGGGCTTTAAAATCATAAATGAAAACGATACGGCTAGAGAATTGGGATTGATGTCCCTCCTTTGTGCCGGGTTGTTATTACCATTGGTATATGGATTGTTCGCATTCGGATATATCGGTATCGCCAATTTGGTATTCATGTCAATTTTGACATTTATATACATGTTCCTCTCTTGGGATTTTAGTAAAAAAATGACTCGTCCAGCGGCATTAAAGCTGATGTTCGGTTCCTTTTTCTATCTTCCCATGATTCTATTTGGATTAGTGGTGGAACAATATTTTTTTACATAATTAAAGAGGAGAATGTTGGCGAGGCGCAAACCAAGGATGGGAAAATATGAGTATGAATTCACACGAAACAGAATTCATCCACTCAAATTCACACTCTGGGTGTCTATTGTCAGTTTATTCATGTTGTTCGCCGCATTGACAAGTGCATATGTGGTTCGACAATCCTCCGGTAACTGGTTGGAATTCGATTTACCGACTGTCTTCCAAATCAATACCGGTGTGATTCTCCTTAGTAGTTTGACTTTGCATTTGGCCTACGTATTTTTCAAAAGAGGAAAAGAATGGCCATATAAAATCAGCCTTTTTATTACCCTAGTTTTGGGGATTGCTTTTATCGTATTGCAATACGAAGGTTGGATGGCATTGGAAAAAATGGGAATTGTATTAGCAGGTGGAAACGCTTCCGGACAATTCGTCATCGTTATTTCCGGTATTCATGCCGCTCACGTCATTGGAGGTGTTGCTGCTTTAGTACTGGCGAATCTCCATGCATTCATATTGCCGTTCAAAAGGTTGCCTTTTAGAAAATTGAGATTGGAGTTGACACTCACGTATTGGCATTTTGTAGATGCCTTGTGGATTTATCTCCTACTTATTTTTTCTCTGCAAAGTAATTAACGAATATTCATTTGAATACGAAATAAATGCAAGTGTTATTACTTGCTGATTATATCAACTATAAACAATCATATCCTAATGGCTACAGATACGCTTGTAAAGGATGAAGATCAGGAAATCAAAGATGCGGCTTGGCAAGGTGGTAAAAGACCTTTCAAAGTAAGTTATGGTAAATTGATGATGTGGTATTTCCTATTATCGGATGCCTTCACATTTGCCGGATTTTTGATTGCATACGGTGCATTACGTTTCAGCATGCCAAGCTGGCCCGTTCCTGACAAGGTATTTTCAACAGCTCCCTTGGGTATCCACAACTGGTTCCCCGGAGGCGAAGCTCCCCTGATTTTCGTAACATTCATGTCATTCCTTTTGATCATTAGTTCGGTAACGATGGTTCGTGCCGTACAAGAAGGGCATCGCGAGAATAAGAACGGAGTCGTTTTTTGGATGGTTCTTACCATCATCGGTGGAGCCGGGTTCTTAGGATGTCAGGCCTGGGAATGGTCGAACTTGATTGGAGTGGAACACATGACACTTTCAGAAAATCCATTTGGAACACATACTGAACATGGCGTATATCTACATCCTGACGGAACCGAATCCGATGAGGTATTCAAACCGGGAATGGGGTATTTGATGCACAAAGCCGGTCATTCTCATCACGGAGGACACCATGATGAAGGTGCGCACGCCCATGGTGAATACAACCAAACCGAACCGGGAGAATACAAAGGTTATGTTGTCAACGAAGAAGGTTTTATCCTGAAAAGATATAAAGTGACCCAAGGAGAAAGAAAAGGTCAATATACCACTGAACAAATGGGGCCAAAAGCCTTTGGTGCCTTGTTCTTCTTTATTACCGGTTTTCATGGATTCCACGTATTTTCAGGGGTTCTTTTCCTTGTTATCATTACCATTAATGTAGCTAGTGGATTGTATGTCGCTCGTAAAAATGGTTATGAAATGGTAGAGAAAATAGGACTCTACTGGCACTTTGTAGATTTGGTTTGGGTATTCGTTTTCCTTGTATTTTACTTATTGTAATTCGGATATTTCAAGACAACATTTATTAAAAATTACTCAGCCAAAAATTATATATCATGGCAGAACAATCATACGAACAGGCGAAGAAATTGGTTTTTAAAGGATTGATTCTTTTAGCGGTCGTAACATTGATCGAAGTATTCGTTTCCCTTTTCGGAAAAGGACATATAGTCGCAGGTATGGAAGACAATTCTATTGTTTTCTGGGGAGCGGCATTGCTTATCATTATTCTTTCCCTTTACAAAGCTTATTTCATCATTTATGAGTTCATGCACATGGGGCATGAAGTGAAGTCGATGGCGATGAGCGTTTTATTACCGACCTTATTATTGGTTTGGGCTATTATCGCTTTCTTCATGGAAGGAGATTATTGGGGCGATAGTCGCGAATATGTAAAATCAAGGAATGAAATCAATCTGAAAAATGATGATGCTTTCTTAGATGCTGCTCCTAAAACCAATCCGACCTATTTCCTAGATATCGTTGAACC
>JAHDCE010000107.1:2664-9885 GCA_020630045.1 Saprospiraceae bacterium
CATGGTCATGATGAAGGAAATCACAATCATAGCGATGACGGACACCAAGAAGGTGGACACTAATCAACATTCTCTCCTTTGCAAGAGAGATTGGTTAAGAGCCATATAAAATATGACAAAACGGTGGTTTTCCGGAAAGGGGAACCACCGTTTTTTTTGAAACCCTATTTCTATTTTTGTGTTTTATTTTAAAAATATGGGAGAAGAAAAGAAAAAGAAAAGAAAGTGGTTCATGTACGTTTTCCTTACCTTGATGCTGGCGGTATTACCTGCTATGTCTTGGTATTATCTCAAAAACGGATTGGATTACCAGCTGGAAATTCGCAATGAATTGAAGGATCTTGGCGAAATGCCTGTTCCCGCTGCCAATCAAATCAATCGTTTGGACTCCTTGCAAAACCAAGTGTTCGATAAAAAAATGGTTGTAGTAGGTATTGGTGCTAAAAACGACCTACCTCTTGAAGAAACAAAATTTATTTACGAACAATTTTCCGAAAGGAAGGACATCGTCTTTCTAACCATTTCAAATGACGATTCCGCTTGCCTTGATTTTAGGAACTCGAATTCCCTAGATCCACTTCAATGGACAGTTATTGGTGCTGAAAAACCTTATTCAGATATCTACGAAGAATATTCCTTCCCCTCACAAAACCCTGAGCAGTTTTTAGCCTTAGTAGATACGAACTTAGTCGTAAGGAGTCATTACCAAGTAACAGAAGAAGCTAGACGGAACCGGTTGATTGAGACATTAGCCGTACTCATGCCTAAAGACGAAGAAAGAGAAATTAAATATAGAGCGGAAACCGAAAAGTAGTTAGTTTATGGAAAATTTAGTTTTAGCAAAAAAAATGAATCGGGCAGCCTGGGTAATAACCATCGCTGTACTGGGCTTGGTTTTTATGATGAGGGCTCCATTCGTAGAAGAAATGAAGAAAGGGTTGGATGTAGACTTTAGCTTTCTACCACCTATTTATTCGGCGATGAATGCCCTAGCCGCACTCGTATTAATTGCCGCTTTATATTTTATTAAAAAGAAAAATGTAGAAGCACATAGAAAATCGATAATGGTCGCCTTTGGTTTATCAACCTTGTTTTTATTGACTTATGTGCTGTACCATTTCACTATGCCTGAAACCCCATATCAAGGAGAAGGAACGATCCGATACGTATATTTTTTCTTACTCGCATCACATGTGATACTAGCAGCAGTGAGTTTTCCCTTTATTCTCTTTACCTTTATACGGGCTTATACGGGGCAAATCGCCAAGCACCGAAAAATGGCGAAATGGGTGTATCCGATATGGTTGTATGTAGCAATTACAGGTCCCATCGTTTACCTAATGCTCTATCAATTTTAAATACAAGTCCCCGCTTTTTGAAAACTTAATTGAATGAAAAACTTTAAGTCATTGATAAATTAATAAAAAGTAAAAATGTTGCCTTACACCATTTTGGTGTTGACCATTTTATTCCTTCCGGAAATGATGGAAGCACAATGTGCCATGTGTAAGGCCACCGCTGAACAAGGAGAACTCTATTCAACCAAGGGTTTGAATACGGGAATCATGATATTATTCTGCGCTCCTTATATTATGGTCGGAACCATCGCATTTTTGTGGTGGAGAAACCGGAAAACCCAAGAAGAATTAGAGGCGGAATACGGCAATGATCCATTCTTAGAAATGGATAAAAGCCGCCTGAATTAAACATTCACTCCAGTAAAAAAATTGGAGGAATTCCATCGGAAATGAATGCTCATTTCCGATGGAATCAACAAGTTTCTAATCCTACAATTTGTCCAGCACGTCTTTGTACAAAATCGGATTTTGTACTTCCTCCTTAAACATGTAACGGATAACATCAAAAGCGGTAACCACCCCCTTCAGGTCATTATCCAAATTTACAACGGGCAAAGTTTTAAATCTACGATCGATGAATAACTCGGCCGCAGTACCCACCTTGTCCTTTGGAGCAATGGTCAAAACCTGATCCGTCATCACCTCTTGGACATGCGTCCGACGTTCAGCTTCAGGTTTTTTGTTTTCTTTCCAAAGGTCATATACCGTAATCAGCCCCACTAATTTGCTTCCGTCAACCACTGGCAACTGTTGCAAACGCTTAGCCGCCATAATTTGGGAAACCTCCGTTAATGAATGCCCCGGATTGACAACAGTAGGGCTGGTTGTCATAATTCGGCGCACTTCTTTATTCATGTCCATATGTAAAAATTTTATCTTGAACTCTGCTTTAATATAGGTTAATTATTTGTTAAAATAAATAAGTTGCGTGTATTTATTTTAAGGGATTGGTTTTTCGTAAAATAAAATTGTGTGGAGTTACTGGATGGTTCACGATTTGTTATTTTTGAAATACTTGCATGTACAAGTATTTTGTTTTAACTTTGAAGTCATGGAACGAAAGAAAATTCCAACACCGAATTTTGATAGGATTCAACCCGGTCATTGTGTGAACGCTAAACTCAGGCGACTTCACAGATTGATTAATTCCGCGTATCAAAAAAAAATTAATCCTTTCGGATTACGAGGAAGTATGCTTTCCATCCTATTTATTATAGGAAAGAGTGCAGCTAGGGGAGTAAATGTCAATCAAAAGCAAATTGCGGACATGCTTGTCCTTGATCCTTCCACTATGAGCAGGGATTTGAAGCGATTAGAGGAAAAGGGATGGGTACGCAGGGTAAAAGGTGAAAAGGATGCCCGTGTTTCTAATCTTGAGATGACAGATTCCGGATACCTCCTACTTGAAGAAGTTTCCCCGGTTTGGGAAAAGCTACACCAAAAAGTAGAAAATGTCCTAGGAATGCACAATATCACTCAAATCACCATTTTGGCGGAAGCCATAAAAAACAACCTGGATTTTATTGAAAATGAAGATTGATTTTTTTTAGATAAAAAATTGTATATACAACTAATTATTCAAAAGTTCACCATTTAAACGAAATGATATGAATTTACCGATTCACATTCCACTCACCTTTATTCTTTGTACACTATTCTCGTTTATCTTTTTTATTTCAATCATAAAGAGGACAGAAAATTATTCAAAACATGCAAACTGGATAGGAGGACTGATCCTTGTTTGGTTGATTGTACAAGGATATGTCGCTTGGACCGGATTTTATGCAAATAATGTGGACGCTTTTCCTCCTCCATTTATATTGGTTATAGCTCCATTGGTCATCGTTTTTTCATGGACATTACTTTCCGGAAGGGGAAAACGTTTTATCGATGAACTATCCCTTGAACAAATGACTTGGCTGAGTATCGTTCGGATTCCGGTGGAGATCGTTTTGTTTTGGTTGGCCGGTGAAAAGGCAATTCCCGAATTGATGACATTCGCCGGTAGGAACTTCGATATTATCGGCGGTATTACCGCGCCTTTTGTCGCTTATTTTGGTATTCGTAAAAAAATGTTGGGCAAGACAGGGTTGCTGATTTGGAATTTTGTCATGATGGGATTTCTGTTTTTTATTGTCATTAATGCCATTCTTTCCGCTCCAATGGACATCCAAATGTTCGCCTTCGATCAACCCAATTTAGCCATAGCCTATTTTCCATATATTTGGCTGCCCGCATATGTCGCTTCAATTGTAATGTTCTGCCATCTTGCATCTATTTCAAAACTGTTGAGGTCAAAATAATTACAGTGTGTGAAAAGTTCTTTGAGAATTTGAGATAAAAGACAATTTCAAAAATTAAAATTACTTTTTGCACAGTGTAATAATGTCTAATAATTTCTTCAAAGAAAATATAAACGATAAGGAACAAGCATGGAATTTCAAATGTTGCTATTTTGGACTACAAAATTGAGCACATACATTTAATACAATAATATGGAATTCCTGCCGGCAAATGCCTTGGAAAAATTAGAATACGATAAAATCCTAGACCGACTCGAAAAAAAATGTCTAGGACAGCCCGGACGCGAAACGATCCTCAAACTGAAGCCCCGTACAGAAAAGGTAATCATCGAACGCCAGCTTCGAGAAACCTTCGAATATATGGACGGGGCATTGAATGATGCCCGGCTTCCCTTGGGCAATTATGAAGATATCACCCATAGCTTTAGGATGCTTCGTATCGAAGACAATGTCCTTCCTATCGAGGAAATTATCGCTATTAAAATCCAACTTCAAATCGTAGGGGATATATTCTCATACTTCACCCCGGAACGCATCAAAGAATTTCCGACCCTCTATAATCTTATCCGGCCACTGTCCTTCGACGAAACATTGGTTCGCGATATCAACAAAATCATTGACGAGGAAGGGGAAGTCAGACCGACGGCTTCGGAAGAACTGATGAGAATCACAAAAGCCATTACATCCAAGCACCGCGAATTGAACAAACAATTCCAAGAAGAAATCAAAACCTTCAAATCAAAAGGATGGTTGACCGATAATGTGGAATCCGTTAAAAATGGCCGTCGAGTCTTATCAGTTCCCAGTGAACACAAGCGAAAGGTCAAGGGGATCATGCATGACGAATCCGGAACCGGGCGAACTGCATTCATCGAACCGGAACGTATCATTGAAATCAACAATGACATTTTCGATCTGGAGAATGATAAAAAACACGAAATCTATAAAATTCTCAGGGATTTATGCAACCGCCTTCGACCTTATATCCCAGTAATGGGTAAATACCAAGAACTCATCGAAGACATTGATGTCATTCAGGCGAAAGCCGGATTAGGAATTGAAATGGACGCCCAAATGCCTAAAGTAGTGGAAGGGAAAAGCTTTAAGTTCCTAGTCGCTTACCACCCATTGTTGTTGTTGATTAATAAGGCAGAAAATAAAGAAACCGTCCCATTCACACTGGAACTTCACGGCTCCAATCGGATACTCATGCTCAGTGGCCCCAATGCAGGTGGTAAATCCGTTTCCATGAAAGGGGTGGGACTTGTCCAGATGATGGTACAGTCCGGAATGCTAGTACCATGCGAAGAGGAATCGGTATTCGGCATTTTCTCCAAAGTATTTACGGATATAGGCGACCAGCAATCATTGGAAGATGATTTGAGTACTTATTCTTCACGCCTCAAAAACATGAAGGGATTCTTGCGTGATGCAGATGAAGACACACTCCTCTTAATAGATGAATTCGGTTCCGGGACGGATCCCAAAATTGGAGGTGCCATAGCAGAAGCGATTTTGAAGGAACTCCATGCCAAGAAAGTATATGGAGTGATAACGACACACTATTCCAATTTGAAGGTATTCGCCTTTAAAACCAAGGGAATCGTCAACGGTTCCATGTATTTTGACAAGGACAATTTGACTCCTACCTATGAACTCCAAGTGGGCCGACCCGGTAGTTCCTATGGATATGAAATCGCTCATAAAATCGGTTTGGACAAGAAAGTAATTAAATATGCCAAGCACAAAACCGGAAAGAATGAACGTGCCGTAGACCAACTTCTCATCGATTTGCAGAGGGAGAAACAAGAACTCGAAGAAAAATTGGATGCGGCGACCAAGCGCCAAAAAGACCTGGATATTTTGATTCGGAAATACGAACAAATGTCGAGGGATATCGAAGTCAGTCGTAAAAAATTGAAATTGGAAGCCAAGGAATTGGCCATGCAACAAAATGCGAGAGACAACAAGCAACTCGAGAAGTTAGTCAAAGAAATCAAGGAGCAAAAAGACCTTGATAAAGCTAAAGAATTAGCCAAACAAGCCCGAGAAAGAAGAAAACAAACTTCTGAAAAAGTGTCGGCTCTCCGAGATGATTTATACCACAATGAAGTCAAAAAAGACGATGCTCCGATTAAAGTGGGGGATTTCGTCAAATTGGCATCCGGTGGCGCTACCGGAAAGGTAGAACGGATCGATAATAAAAAAGCCACGATTCTGGTTGGCCAACTACGGATGACAGCGAAACTCAGAGACTTGAGAAGGGCTGCCGATCCGCTAGAAATCAATCGCAATAAACCGGTGACGAACAACCTAAAACATCGGGCGAGCTTCAACGCTAAAATTGATTTAAGGGGAATGCGCCGCGACGACGCCTTAGCGACACTCGAAAAGTTCGTGGACGAAGCATTGATTAACGGTTCTTCCCACTTGGAAATATTGCACGGGAAAGGAGATGGAATACTACGCAAAGCGGTAAGGATGAAACTCAAAGAATATCCGGCCATTTCCTCCATCAAACATCCGCCTTCCGAAAGGGGAGGGGATGGCATTACTTTAGTGGAAATGGATTAATCGTTCATCATGGAAACTCAGAATTGTTATTTTAAAAATATTGAATCATCTGATATCGAATACATCTTTCGAGGATTGTCCGATCCGGCCATCACACGTTTCTACGATGTACATTTCCCAACACTAGAAGCCACTCGCGAACAAATGGAATGGTACGACTCGTTGGTGAAAAACGAAACAGGTATTTGGTGGGGGATTTATGATAAATCAAATCAAAATTTTTGTGGTGCGGGTGGTTTCAATAATTGGGACAAAAATCACAAAAAAGCGGAAGTCGGATTCTGGTTGCTAAAAGAATATTGGGGCAAGGGAATCATGAAAGAAACCATGCCCCGAATATTTGATTATGGCTTTTCCGACATGGACTTGAATCGAATAGAAGGATACGTTGTCAGCGACAATATTAAGTGTAAAAACGCCTTGGGTAAAATCAATTTTACTTACGAAGGAACCATGCGTGAATGTGAATATAAAAACAATGAAAAAATTAGCGTAGATATTTATTCCTTATTGAAAAACGAATGGATGAAATAACGACGAATGGAAAAAGGAAAAATCGTGGCAGTCAGCAAGAGTAGTGCTTATACCTTTAATAAATACAATTGTGATTCGATTGTATTGCTAAAGGGGTTGGGCGTGGAAGGGGATGCGCACATGGGTAAAACAGTCAAGCACCGGTCTAGAGTAAGAAAAGATCCTACGCAGCCCAACTTGCGACAAGTACATCTCATGCACACAGAACTTTTTGAAGAATTAAAAACCAAAGGGTTTCATGTGGAGCCTGGACAGATGGGCGAAAATATAACAACAAGCGGTATTGCAATTTTAGATTTACCCAGAGGAACCATTCTGTCATTGGGTGATACCGCTAAAATTGAAATTACCGGCCTTCGCAATCCTTGTCATCAAATCAATTCCATCCAAGAAGGTCTGTTGAACGAAGTAATCGAAAAAGACGACAAAGGAGGATTGATAAGGAAAGCGGG
>JAHDCE010000108.1 GCA_020630045.1 Saprospiraceae bacterium
TAAAGCAAAAATACCCGAAAAGCATATTCCCTAATTATTTATGGCCAGGTACTTATTTTGGGA
This sequence comes from Saprospiraceae bacterium, assembly GCA_020630045.1. Lineage (GTDB taxonomy): Bacteria > Bacteroidota > Bacteroidia > Chitinophagales > Saprospiraceae > JAHDCE01. The sequence goes on from JAHDCE010000108.1 coordinate 64, forward strand.
GTGTGATTTTGAAAGTGCTTCCTTGTTCGGAAGAAGATAGGAGTTGGATTTCTCCATTCATTTTTTCAACGATTCGCCGACAGAGCGCCAGGCCGATTCCGGTGCCGATGTATTCTTCACGACGATGTAATTTTTTGAAGGGTTCAAAAATTTGATTTTGGTACTTGGGGTCGATTCCGATCCCGTTATCCTGAATTTCTATTTCTACATGTGCATCCCTTTCTTTTCCTCTTACACGTACTTGAGGTGAGGAAGAGGTGTTGAATTTGAATCCATTTCCGATAAGATGTCCCAATAGAAGTTGTATGTATTCAGGGTTGCCCCGAAACATCATGTCAGTGTTCTCAAGTGTAAGTCCGGATTCGATTTTTTTTGTTTTTTGTAGTATCTCCAATTGCCGTTTGAGGTGGATGGTTTGGGACCGGGTTCCGTCCGTCCTGATTTTTGAATAATTCAACAAATCATCGACAATAAGATTCATTTGTAATGAACCGTCCTTGATGAAATCCATGTATTGCCGTGACTCATCATCCTTGACATTATTCTCAAGTAAATTCGTGAAACTGATTACCTGCCTAAGAGGGGATTTGAGATCATGTGAGGCGATAAAGGCGACTGTTTCCAATTCCTTATTCGCATCTTTAAGATGCTTGTTGTTTTCTTCTAGTGTTCTCATTGTCGCTTCATGTCGGATTTCATATTGAATATTCTCTTTGATGAAGTAACGAATGATGAGTATCGTAAAGAATGTCCCCGAAGTTACATTTAAATATCCCATCAAGCGATCGGCGTAATGTGATAATATATGTTCTATCCCTAGAGGATTGATATAAACGAAACTGAATATGATCAAGTTGAAAATGAGAATAGGGAATTGCTGCCGAAATTGATCGAAAAATATAACCGCCAATGTAGTCGTGAATACGAAGTAGATTTGAATTTGAGATCCAGGGCCATACATCATATAAATACTACCTACCGCTAGAGGAGCGATGACGTTGAATATAAGTCTACCTGTTGTCCGCCATCCATTTTTATGAATCCAATAAATCCCAAAGGCAATCGCACTTTCTATTGAAATCACAATGAGGTCCGAGTATTTCTCTTTGTTGATCGCAATAAAAATAAAAACACAAAACAGGGCGATCATCACCAATAAAATCTGATTGAACAGCTTAATCCTAGCCAATTCATATCGTAGCGCTCCTTTATAGGAGCCCGACAAAATGAGCTGTTGCCAAGATTGTTTGATTTTCTCCAAGGTGACTTAAGTATTGTGTGTCTAATATACGAAGGTATTTTGTTTTTGGAGTGGGTTATTTCCCGATACAAAACCTAGAAAAAATCGAATCCAACAAGTCCTCCGATGATATTTCTCCGGTAATTTCTCCTAGGAATTGCAAAGAACGACGGATATCCATAGCGATGAAATCCTGAGTGATACCGGAGTCGATTCCCACCAATACATCTCCTAGCGCATCATGTGATTTTTGTAAAGCCTCATAATGCCGGGCATTAGAAACAACGGTATTATTTTTCATTTTGGCATCACCGACCACCAATTCGAACAATTGATCTTTTAATTGATTGACATGCATCTCATCGTGGGAGGATATCCACGTTTTTTGGAAACCCTGTTCTTTCCATTTATCATATATCACCTTCCAGTTACCCGCCTTGGATTTATCATGATGATTTTGATCAAAATTCCATTGGGCATTTTCATGCATTCGGTCATACAGGTCGAACTTGTTACCAATTAAAATGACCTTCATCCCCTCTACGAATAATTTGTCTAAGTCTTCTTGAATTTCGGGTGCGTCCAACTTCATATTGTCATAAACATATAGTAGCACCGAAGATTGGCGAGCTTTCTCAACAGCCTTTTCCACACCGATGGCTTCGATTTTATCCGTTGCTTCCCGGATACCGGCGGTATCGATAAATCGAAATACGATTCCTTTTATGTTTAAAGGTTCTTCGATGGTGTCCCTTGTAGTCCCGGCTATATCGGAAACGATTGCACGTTCTTCTTTAAGTAGGGCATTGAGCAAGGTCGATTTTCCGGCGTTCGGCCTTCCGGCAATAACCGTAGTGATACCTTCCTTAATCGCATTACCCAATTTAAAAGACTCGATAAGGGAGGCGATAAGTTTCTGAATGCGCAATATCAGATCCTTCAATTTTTGCCTGTCGGCAAATTCCACATCTTCTTCACCAAAGTCCAATTCCAGTTCAATGAGAGCCGCGAAGTCGATGAGCTCCTGTCTGAGATTCTCAATTTCTTTAGAAATCCCCCCCCGCATTTGTTGCATAGCGATGCGATGATCCGATTCGGAACTTGAAGCGATGAGATCCGCAACGGCCTCCGCTTGTGTCAAATCCAATTTTCCATTCAAAAAAGCCCTGAGTGTGAATTCTCCCGGATTGGCCATTCTGGCTCCTAGACCAATAAACCGTTGGATGATTTGCTGAATGATATAATCCGATCCATGACAAGAAATTTCTACCACGTCTTCCCCTGTATAAGAAGCCGGATTTTTAAATAAACTCACCAATACCTCATCTATAATGTTTTGGCGTTCATCACGGATTGTACCAAAATGTATCGTGTGTGAAGGTTGTTTCGAGAGCTTTTTCCCTTTGAATGCGATATCGGTAAGCGTAATCGCTTTACTACCGGATAAACGGATAACGCCGATGGCGCCGACTCCGCTAGGAGTCGCGAGGGCAATAATGGTGTCTTTTAAATTGTGTGCCATAGGACAAAGATAGATACCGGTTCTTTATCTCAAGGAAATGTTGGTAGGATGATATCACAAAAAATCAAATTTTTTCAAGAACTCATTCAAATTCATTTTAAAACAATTAAAATATCATAATATGTTAAAAATCAATACTGATTGAGTTCTCCAACAAAATAAATGCAAGAAAACACAGGCTGGACGCACTAGAAATGTTTCGACGTTTACTCAAAATACCAATAAAAATTTCGATAAAACTGTAACCATCCAACCTGTAGATGATTATGGGAGTGTACTTAGTACAAATCAGCAAATCAGAACTACTTATTATGAAACAATTGACCAATAATCAAGAGTCTACTCTATGTAGCGATATCATCAAATTTAAACAACCCCAACCCCAACCACCATAATGACCGATTGTCGGATAAGTCGTCCGAAGTCGGTTTTATTTTGGAATCCATTTTAGATTTTCAAATGTCACATCACTTCGGAATACTCAAAATCCGGCTCTTGTTTTCAATAACCTATCGGCAATACATTTGCCACCATCTATTCCCCATCAGCAAATCAGAACTTCTTAATCATTATTGTTTTAAACCATTATCATGAAAATCAGAACTTACTTTTTTTATTCTCTTTTATTTTGTTGTCTCCTAGGAACAACTGCTTCATTGAATGCACAACATCGTAATTGTAGTGCGATGGATCACTTGCACCAAGCGCAAATGTCGGATCCTTCCATCATTGAAAATATGGAAGCGATTGAACGCTTTACCAGGCGTACAATCGAAGAACGTGCGGGAGAGCGTGACGGACTAGGAGTCATTACCATTCCGGTCGTTTTCCATGTTGTGTATCGTAGTTCGACCGAAAACATAAGCGACGCTCAAATCCAATCCCAATTAACCGTATTGAACGAAGACTTCCGTAGAACCAACAGCGATGCCAATAATACTTGGAGCCAAGCTGCTGATACTGAAATCGAATTTTGCCTAGCGACCGTTGACCCTAATGGTAATGCAACCAGCGGTATTACCAGAACCTCCACTTCCGTAAATGGATTCGGAACCAACGATTCGGTTAAACGTAATTCTTCCGGTGGTAAAGACGCTTGGCCTTCTGGAGACTATCTCAACTTTTGGGTGTGTAATATCGGTGGAGGAATCCTAGGATATGCTCAATTTCCTGGAGGCTCCGCTGCTACGGATGGTGTAGTATGTGATTACAGATATACAGGCACTGTGGGTACGGCAACAGCTCCGTTCAACCTAGGACGTACAGCTACGCACGAAGTCGGACACTGGTTGAACCTTCGCCACATTTGGGGAGACGGTAACTGTAGTGCAGACGATTTTGTAAGTGATACACCTAACTCTGATGGTGCTAATTACGGATGTGCGACAGGACATGTTTCTTGTAGCTCTACGGATATGGTTCAAAACTATATGGACTACTCCGATGATGCTTGTATGAACCTCTATACACAAGGACAAAAAGATCGTATGCGCGCATTATTCGCTTCCGGCGGTGCTCGTGCCAGCCTTTTGAACTCAGGAGGATGCGGTGCTTCCGGCCCGGTGGCTACTTGTAATGACGGTATCCAAAACCAAGGCGAAACCGGAGTGGATTGCGGTGGTCCTTGTACCGCTTGTGCTTGTGATGGCACGAATGTAAATATTTCTATAACTCTTGATAACTATCCGGAAGAAACAAGTTGGTCATTGACCAATGCGTCCGGTCAAACCGTCGCTTCCGGTGGTACTTATGGCAGTGTTGCCGATGGTACGACTTTGACCGGGGACTTCTGTCTAGCTGATGGTTGCTATACTTTCACAATTAACGATGCTTACGGAGATGGTATTTGTTGTTCATATGGAAATGGCTCTTACAGCGTGACAAGTGGTGGAACGACTTATGCTTCAGGCGGCTCATTTGCATCTTCTGAGTCTACCAACTTCTGTGTAGGAGGTGGCGGCGGACCGACACCGACATGTAACGATGGTATCCAAAACGGCGACGAAACCGGAATTGATTGTGGTGGTTCGGCTTGTGCTGCTTGCCCGACATGTAACGATGGTGTTCAGAATGGCAACGAAACCGGTGTTGACTGTGGTGGTTCTTGTGCTCCTTGTGCCACTTGTAATGATGGCGTTCAGAATGGCAATGAAACCGGAATAGATTGTGGCGGTTCTTGCTCTGCTTGTCCAACGTGTAACGATGGTGTTCAGAACGGCGACGAAACCGGTGTAGATTGTGGTGGTTCTTGTACTCCTTGTAATACCGGCGGTGGCGGTTGTTCTTCTGTAACCATTGACATCAGTAACTTCGAATCCGGATTGGGAATTTGGAATGATGGAGGATCCGATTGTAGAAGAAGCTCACAAGATGCTGCTTATGCCAATAGTGGTTCTTACTGTGTACGCTTACGCGATAATACCTCTACGTCAACGATGACGACAGACAATTTGAACCTAGGAGGCTTTGAAGAAGTAACCGTTAGTTTCTCTTACTATGTAAGAAGTTTTGAAGGAACAGAAGACTTCTGGTTACAAGCTTCTACTGACGGTGGTGCTTCTTATCAGACATTGAAAACTTATACTAGAGGTACTGACTTCAACAACAATGAACGCAAGTCGTCAACTGTTAATATCACGGGAACATTTACCAATACGACTCGATTCCGTTTCCGTGCAGATGCTTCGGGTAACTCCGATTGGGTATACATCGACGATGTTTCCTTGACGGGATGTGCGAACAGTACTCGTGGAGGTTCTGATGCGACAATTCAAGCGAATGTGGAAACACTTGAGGAAGAAGTTGTCGCCGAAGAAAATGGTATTAAGATTTCTTCAGTACGATTGTTCCCGAATCCGGCCGCTCAATTCATCAATGTTGAATATGAAACTTCCCTAGAAGGTGATGTCGAAATGATGGTCGTTGATATGATGGGCCGAACTGTATTCATGATACAGGATGCCAAAAAAGAAGGATACAAGAAGCAAGAAATAAATGTTTCCAATCTGGAATCCGGTTATTATATGGTAATCATTCGTCAAGGTGATGCCCAAGTAGCCAAGAAGTTCGTAAAGCTTTAATGTACCCTTTAAGTAACAGACAAAAAATAAGTTGTCGATTTGACTGTTACTAAGTAGGGAATGTTGATAAGTATTCCGACTATGTTCGGATGAAAAACGATGCTCCGTCCCGGTTTTCGGGACGGAGCTTTTTTATTTAGGAGATATATAGTAGGTGTTTACCCTCCTTGTCCGGAAGGATCGGGATTACATCCGCTATACGTCTGGCAAGCCGTAGATGATAAGTCGCCAAAATCCAAGGTGAAGGTCTCGATTTGACTAGGAAGATTATCGAATACTCCGCTGGCCAAATTACATTCCTGAATATTATCCGTACGGATAATCTGTAATTCTTCTCCGAAATAACTAACCAAAGGGTCATTTGAAGTCAAGATTTGGTGAATGAGGACAGGAGGTAATTCCAATGTCAAGCCATCACTTAAATTGTCTTTAGGGATAATGTGGAAGTCTGAATATTGCAATGTGAATGTCTTCAAAACAGAACAATCATTATAGGAAACCAAGCTAAAAGTACCACCGTCAATTAATAGGTTCTCTTGAAGTTGGTCATGCTGCTCCCATGTAATATCCTGTAATGGGACTTCCGCCTGAAAAATAGTGCAAGGGAATAAATGGGATGAAGTACTTTGCCCCTTTCTAGCTAATATTTCATCTTCAGGATGGATGATTAACTCATCTTGACAAGATCCTAAAAGGAGAATACAGGCAAATAAAAACAATATTGAATTTTTCATGGTCATCAAATTTATGTTTGTGAATAATTACACTATTGGAAATTTGAAACCATGAAAACATGAGGTTCTTTTTGTGAAAAATGAATTGAATAAGAAATAAATTTTTGAGATTTTTATTATTTAAATTATTGATATTCAGTTTTTTATTTTGATTTGAAAAAATCATAAAAAAACCTGTTCCGGCTGGCCGGAACAGGTTTTTTCTCAATAAAAGTTTCAAAAAAGAATGCTTACATCTTCATGAATTTACGAGTAAGCTGTTTTTCGCCATCTTGGACAATCACCATATAATAACCGCTTTCCCAGTTATTCACAGCGATACCCTCACGATGAAGTCCTTGATTAAGACCAAGGGCTTTTTCATAAATGGTTTTACCTAACAAGTCCACGATACGGATATTGACCTGTCGGTTTTCCGAACTGCTATACAACTCGATATTCAATTGCTTATCAACAGGATTCGGATATACGTTTTCCAAGGACAATCCTTGGATATCCTGCATCATCCGTACTCCGCCTGAAGGTGTGTAGTTGTAGTACGGGGAATAGAAAGACCAAACATTCTGGCTCGTTGGCGACGATGTATTACAAAGCGAACGGATACGAACTTCATAGGTAGTTCCATCGACCATATTTGCAGCCGGAATACGCTTGAAATTTTGTCCGGGAGTAGTACCTACTGTCGTCCAAGCCGAAGTACCGATTTCCCTATACCTGACCTGATATTTGATAAATGTAGGAGCAGCGGTCCATTCAATTTTATGATCACCATTAGCGTATTTGGAAAACATAACTGCGGTCGGAGCCAAACACATTGGCTGAGTGAAATTTTGAGTCGTTGAATAAGGCGACCATGTCCCTAAAGAAAGACAAAATTTACGCACACCGAACTGATAAGTAGTTCCTCCCTGAAGTGGGAAAATAGATTTGAAATCATTGCCCGGAGAGTTTCCGACGTTATTCCAACTTGCATCTCCGGCTTGTTTCCATCTGATTTGATAGTTGTCAGCATCCGGATCAGCGTCCCAAGAGAATGTGACACGTTGCATCGAATTGCTGAAATATCCAACACCGGTAGGAGCATCACAAGTCGGACAAGGAGGACAAGAAACTCCTCCACAATCTACCCCCGTTTCGTCTTGGTTTTGAATCCCATCCGTACAAGTTTCATAACAATATAATTGATAAACGCCATTGTTAAGTCCACTAGTCGTAGGAGCCGAACAATGATCGTTGATATCATTTACAATGATAAAGTAATTAGTCGCCGTCGTTGTGGTGAAATCAACAGAACAACCTTCAGCAAAAGCGATAAGATCCAATAACTCAATGCCCGAAGCTCCTGTCGTATAAGTCCAAACCGAAATTGAAGCCGGGAAAACCGCAGGGTCGTACCCACTACAGAAATTGAAATTATAATCAGTTGTCGTGTTCAAACCATCCATAGTCCATGCTTCATTAGGCCAAACTTCAAAAGTGGATGTTACTGCATTGGCCACACCACAAGCAGTTGGCAAATCCGGAGAAACAAGGCTGTTCCAACTATAAACCGTTTGCCAAGATTCACAAGGAGCGGGGGTTTCCAAAATATTTAAAAATTGATTGATTGCAGGGGCTACGACCACATCGGTTCCGCCTGCAGGCCAATTTACAACTACAGAATCGATAGCTGTCGCCGTTCCGATACCGAAATGACAAGACAACGAATTGACGATACCATAGCTTTCACCGGCACGAACTTCTCTGATTTGCTTACCCCAAGCTCCATGTAGTTCGACCAAAGCACCTACTCCATCGCTATTGGATGAAACACCTTCTAATTGTATCGTAATGAAATTATTGCTATTTCCATTATTCATCCAAACAGCATCATCCGTTGTTGTTGGGGAATTGAAAATCTGAGCATAACCACCATAAATATCAACGAAACCGTCATGGTTCAAATCACCTAAGGCGAAAGACTCCATGTTATTAGCGTCGAATAAACCCAGTGCTTCCGTGAAAGTACCGTCTCCATCATTCAGGAACAATTGCTCGTCCGTTCCTGCGATTAACAAATCCAAGTAACCATCATTGTCAAAATCTTCAAACTTCCCTTGAATGGGAAAACCACCTACATTTATTTCCGAACTAGTGGTTACATCAACAAATGTTCCTCCGTCATTTCTGAATAATTGGGAAGGGATATCATGCTGTGTTAGGAAACAGTCAAAATCACCATCATTGTCATAATCGGCAAAATCCACCGTCCAAGATTGAGCTCCGCTATTTAGATTGTAAGCGGCTGCATTTTCAGTATAAGTACCATCGCCATTGTTTTCAAACAAGACATTGATTCTCCGGACATCACTAGGATCATTCACACCTTGTCGACACTTTGCGATATAAAGATCCAAATCACCATCCATGTCAAAATCGGTCCAGACACTTCCGTAATTTCCGGAATTCATCTCATCATCTACTGGATCATTCGTCATGTCTATCCAAGTATCAGCTTCTACAAAACCGCCGTTTCTGTCATTGCCCCAAATTCTGCTTTCTGCATCATCATGACAAGCAAAGAAATCCAAGTAGCCATCATCATTGATGTCCGCGAAATTTGATCCTTGGATGAAAATAGTCGCACCGGGCAAGTTGGATAATGTATAGCCAGTGAAGCCTCCCTCCTTGGCGAGCTTTACTTCATCGTAATATCCACCGGTAGCAATTTCTGATGAACCATCATCGTCGATGTCAGCCACACAGATACTCCATTGAGGACTGGTTCCGACAGAGGTGAATGAACTAGGAGTGGAAAAACCGCCACCCACTAACTGGAGTGAAACGCGAAGCTCCGTTCCTTGGTCAAGATGGACGATGTCGTCTAATCCGTCATGATTGACATCGGCAATAGCCATCGCGACACCACTGTTGAAACCGGTCAGGCCCAGTGGGGAAGTGGCATTGGTGAACGTGGTCTGTGCTTGGAGGCCAATAAGGCAGCACATGACCATAAAAAGGGTTAGTGTTTTTTTCATGCTTACAATAGGTTTAAAAAATGGTTAATGAAAAGAGTTCTGATGATAAGGTTGTTTTTTGAATAAGGGGAAGAGCGAACAATAACAACTGATATTTGTCAATGCTCGAATCCCTTATGCTTGTAAATATAACAAAAAAAACTCATTTGTCCTGATTGGACAATGGTGATCCATCCATGAATAATCGAATTTGTCCATGAATAAATCCGAACCTGACGG
>JAHDCE010000109.1 GCA_020630045.1 Saprospiraceae bacterium
TTTTATTTCAAATATAAGTGTTTCATTTGAGTTATAGCAATCTATTGTTTTAAGCCCAAACGGTCAAAGGTTTATTTTCATCATAATATCCGATAAAGCAGGAAGCTGCTGATCGTGTTCCTCCTTGGCTATTGGTTACGGAGTGGATGCAATTGGATCGAAATAAAATCAACTCTCCTTTTTGCGGTTGGAGCCTACAAGGATTTACGGGTATTTTTTCTTTGTCGATAAAATCATAATCACCGGTATATAATTCTTCCAACTCTGAAGAAGTGGGGGCGTAGTCCCATAATTCCAATTCGCCACCGGTCTCACTGACATCGAAGTATAAATTTGCGGCAAGCTGGACTTTCATATCACTGAATTCGTCACTGTCGGGCAGGTCTTTTAATAATGAATCCACATGAGGAGGCAAACCTCCTTTGGCCGATGATTCAAAAGAACGGATGATTCCGGGGTTCATGCATTTCTCCGCCATTTTTTGAATTTCGTATCCGGATGTCCAACCGCTAGACAATTTTTTAAAGATTTGTTCAAGAGGGTTTATCCGTCCGAATATTTTGCGGATGGTGGATCGTGTCTTTTGTCCTTCCTTTAGATATTGGATGATTTTTTCAGGTTTATTTTCCGTTTCGAATAAGGTCATTCCTATTCGGTTGACCGGTACATCTAAGGCATTCGAATAGCGGTTCAATCGTCCGTTCAATGATAATTTTTCTTGCCATTTTTTACAAATGGATTCACTTTCAAAAGTGGGGATTCTAAGTGCTAGTATTTTACCGTGAAGCAGGTCGATTAAATCTTGTTGGACTAACTCATTTGTCATTCTTACACTTGGATTCATAATTGGAAGTTTAAGTTGGTTGGAAAAATCCGGTAGCTCTATTCGACTTCTCCTATATTTCAGTTGAATGGAAAAGCGTTTGAATAAAAGAGTGGAAAACCTCGAAAATGTGACTAAATGACCTACGATAATGTATAATCAAAGCCTGTCAACTATTGAATCTTGTGCGTATCTTTATCCATTGAAAAGGATATGAATTTTTTAAAATGAACTTATGAGATATTTATTCCTTATTTTGTTTTTGACGACAGGCATCCTTCAAGCTCAGGTGTTTTTAGATGCTGATGGAGCCGGCAATACATACGAGTTGATTAATTCCGTACTCGCTCCCGGATTTGATGCTGTTGAAGTCCCGGATTGCAATCATGGTGCTTTCGGTCGTCATATCGATGAAGTTTTTGACACTGATTTAAACACGAATGTATTTCGGTTCTTTATTCATGCCAGTGATGACGATGACCGATGTATTAATGTTGATCGTCAAAGGAATGAAATTAAAACCTATGACAAATCACCGGATAATTTAAAGGGAGTTGTTGGAGAAAATGTAGAATATCGGTGGAAATTTAAAATAGCGGCCGGCTTTCAACCTTCTTCTAGTTTTACACATATCCACCAATTAAAAGCAGTTGGAGGAACGGAGTCGGCCATGCCGCTTATTACACTGACGTTACGAAAAGCGACACCCAATCGTTTGGAGTTAAGATATGCTGAAACGACCACTCAAGTAACATTGACCCAGGTTGATTTGGCACCGTTTGAAGGCGAGTGGGTGGAAGTAGTCGAAACCGTTCAATATGGGGAAACCGGCGCTTACAATATTACGATTAAGAAGGTATCGGATGGAAGCAGTTTACTTTCTTATTCCAATAATACGATTCGGATGTGGAAAACATCAGCTGATTTTATTAGACCTAAATGGGGCATATACAGAAGCTTGAATAATCCTCTCGATTTAAGGGATGAAGAGGTTTTGTTCGCTAATTTTTCAATCATGGAATTCGCGACTTTTCCCGTTGAATTGACTAACTTCGATGCTCGTGAAGTTGAAGGGAAAAGGGTCGAACTCGTATGGCAAACCGCCTCGGAAATCAATAATGATTATTTCGAAATTGAACGCAGTGGAAGCGGTCGTGATTTTGAAGCAATAGGTGAAGTTAAAGGAAATAGAACGACGTCTAGGGAGATGGATTATATTTATATGGATCACCAACCACTTCGTGGGATGAATTACTATCGGTTGAAGCAAGTGGATTTTGATGGTGGGTTTTCTTATTCGGATATTAAGGCGGTAGATATGGCGGCGGATATTCCCGTTGTCACTTTGTCTCCGAATCCGACTTTGGATTACCTTTCCATTCAAAGTGATGATGAAATATCGGAGATGAAAGTGTTTGATACTAGGGGAGTCGATTGTACCCATTTGATTCGAATGAATTCAACCGGTTCCAAGTCCATGGAAATGAACTTAGAAGTATTGGCGAGTGGCTTTTATATTATTCATATAAAAACAAGAACTCAAGGAGTGAATGTGGACGAAAGGGGATATACTCAAATGTTGCATTTACATTAATTCGGAAACTCGTTTTCCAAACTAATGACCAACCGTTGCAAATCCGCCGCATAAAATCCGGCGCTGTTGATACAATTCATTTCAACGATATGCCAACCATTTGCCGTAAGGCAAATATCAAGGACGAATGCTTTGGCAGGCTGGAAAATATCCACCATATTTTTTGCGAAATCCAATCCGTCCGTATCTTCGTATTCACGATAAATGACCGCTTCTCCGATTTTGTAGGTGCTTGCGGTTACAACCTTTCCTCCTACGATCCAGCACCGGATTTCTTGCAATATGGTTTTGGGACGAGCAACTTGAATGGTCAAATGATCGGGTAGTTTTGGAATGAGTGCCTCCCATTCTTTTTTTGAAAAAACCTTTCCGGTAAATGTTTTATTATCTAGGGTGGGGCGGATGAAAAGATGACCGTGATTAAAGTCAATTTTATCACGAATGGTTTGGATTTTGGAATCGCTATTGAGCATGTACTTATTCCAATATGAACCATAAACCTCGAAGTCGTGATTGTCGTTCATTAAAGAGCCGGGATGCCAGTCCAGTTTCCTGGCCAATCGTGCGAGTTTCATGGCTCCGAAACAAAAAACATCCTTCCTGTTCGTTTTGAAATCAAAATCTTCCCTTTCACCGGAAAGGCGAACAATTTCATAGTCTAAGCTCAAGCGTTGGACCGTGGTGACGATTCTATCGTAATGACTTTCTCTGAATACGTTTTCTTGGATGATGTAGTACATGGGAGATGATATTAGCAACCCATTGGGATTTCGAAAGATACTGTTTTTACTATTGTATCAGATGCCGGATTTTCCTTGTATTCTAATTTTAAGAAAATATGACTTATTCCGACTCCGGAAGGATATTCATTGACCGCTTTGATGTTTTTTACCAAATCCGCCCAATGTCCTTCACAATGTATCGAAACCGCTTTTTTCAATTCATCCATACCAATGTCAAGGAATTTTTCTCTATCCTTCCTAGTGTATTTTATTGTTTTGAACCGGTTGTTTTGAATGGGGATTTCTTTCCATTCGGAATGGTAGTGTTTCCAATCCAGTAAATCGCAGTGCGGTCCTTCATTCATGATAGTGATGCTGTTTTTATGTCTTTGATAAACCTTTATTTTTCCTTTCGGAATGGGTTTTATTTCAATGGTTTTTCCCTCTATTTCTGAACCTAATTCTAGGTAAAGAAAAGTGGTATCCCTATTGGAGTTTTTGAGTTCATCGTCTTCCCAAACATCAATGTCATCTATTATTAACCCTGCGAAATCAAATTGGATTTCCACCAGGTTCATTTCTGTTTTTTCTATGATGGTTTCTTCATCGGACACTGTAGCGGGAATCGGAATAATCGGTTCTTCTGCTTCATCCGTCTCTACTGTTTCCCTAGTTTGGTTATCACTGACAGAGACTTCAGATGCTTCAGAGGTTTCGTTTTGGAGGTTGCCTCCGCAACTCAATAGAAGGGTTGTTATTGCGATGAATAGAATGGATGTTTTTATATGCTTCATGATTGTTTCTTTTTTGTTTTTTCTTGGCGTGGGTTTGTCTGAAAATAAATTCTTATATAAACATAAAGTTTTTGTTTTGAACCTTTCAATTTTACAGGATAGGGTGGAGGACTTATTGCCGAATAATTTCAATAAGCGATTTCCATTGTCCAAAATACAAAACAAAAAGAAGATACGATGGAATTATACTTATGAACATTAAAATAGAATATTTGTAGGTCTTTCTAGGTCTTGGTTTTCCTCCAATTAATAGTGAAAATACAAGACTTGTTGGAGTTGAAATAATTGTCATTAAACCATTGATTCTAATTAAATTTTTTTTCGTAGATGATAATTGATGGAATCTACTCCCCGAATTTAACGAATGATAATCTAAATATGATGAAACTCCCACAAATGAAATTGTCAGTAAAAAATAGAGCGTCGATATTGTTTTAAACTTTTTCATTTTTTGTGAGCAGTTAACAATCTCGCATATGCGGGGATTGATCAACTTTTATTGGGCATGGTCCTTATATAGAATGTTAGGTAACATACTCCTTTTTTACAAAATTTAGTATTGCATTTACTACTTCATTAGGTTTTTCTTCGTGAGGTAATAATGAGGCATTTTCTATAGTAACAAATTCTGTTTCAAGACTAAATTGATTTAACATTTGCTTTCCTAGCTTAATCGGAAATGTTTTGTCGTCTTCACCCCATATAAGTAGAGTTCTTGCCTTTATTTCTTTATGTAAGTATTTGAATTCATCAACTAATTCCCAGTCAATTCCTTTTAGATATTTAAATGCGCCTATTGTTTTAGCGGGCGAGTTGATAACAGGATTTACATATGGTGAAATATTGGATTCGATATCCAACATAGATTTATCGCTATATAATTCCTTAAAGCCCATTGGTGATTTGAGAAACCACTTTTGATTTAGCAAACTTCTAATTATAGTTGGTACAATTGGCAACAGTCCAATTTTTTGATAAAATGGAATCCAAGGTGGTCGATGATTAGGGATTTCTGTATTCAAGATTATGAGATTTTCAATTTTTTCTTTCTCCTTTAAGGCGATAAACCTTGTTATCGTTGCTCCGGAATTATGTGCAATTAAGCTATACCTATTGATACCAATTTTTTCTAAAGATTTTGTGATGTATTTCGCTTGAGATTTACTATTGAAATCAGTTTTGTTTGTCCATTCACTATCTCCTAATCCAGGTAAATCTAAAATATGACATTTAAAATGTTTGGATAGTTCAGGAATTACTTTTCTCCAAGTATAACCATGAGTTGGGAAACCATGGATGAAAACTAAATCTTTTCCTTTTCCAATTTGTCTTAATCCAATAGAAACATCGTCAATTCTCAATTTCTGAAGTTCCAAGCTTTTATATGTCTCGATTTCTTTCATTATACCATCCATCTATACAAATTCAATTGTACTTATCCTCCAAGTTCAAATATTGTCATAATAGCGGATGATTTTACCGCGACTTTTTCCCTCAACGCTCTTTGCGTAAGCATTGACGGCCTTTTTCATGGGAATGGGATTGTGTCCCGGGAAATAGTCTTTGTATTTTTCGTATGCATCTTCAACCAGTCCCAAGGACACGGCATTGATTCTGATTCCATTTTCCAATTCGAGATCTGCGGCTTTGACAAAACTATGTATGGCACCGTTGACCATTGCGGCACTCGTAGTTTTTACCACCGGGTCATCCGCCAATATGCCGGTGGAGAGTGTGATGGAGCCGTTGGGGTTCAAATGGTTTTTACCGATTCTGACCAAATTGACTTGTCCCATTAATTTACTTCTTATTCCAATATAAAAGTCGTCTTCCGACAATCGGTCGAAGTCGTCCCACTTGGCTTCTCCTGCGATACATATAATAGCATCCAACGATCCGGTTTGGTCAAGCGCTGATTTGATGGAATCCGAATCGGCGATGTCAATGAGGACATCACCTTTAGTACGTCCACCGATGATGACATCATATTTTGATTGGAAATAAGTTGCCACTTTACGTCCGATGGTTCCGTTGCCTCCGATGATGAGTATTTTCATGATAGTTATCTGTATTGTTCATTGATTCCTTTAATTGGAAAACGATTCATCGGATTAAAATTAATACTTTTTTGAAATGCTTTATTCCACCCACGCCCCTAGTTTTTGTTTTTTATCAAGTCGTTGAAAATATTCAAGTGTTTTTCTAACAAAATACTCCAATCATGGCTGGATTGTGATTTGACTTTACCATTCCTGATTAGTCGAGCTCTTAAATCCGTATCGCTATAAAGCCGAACGAACTGTTTCCTGAAAGAGTTAAATTGATCTGTCTCGTATAATAATCCGTTATCTTCATCTGTAATTATAGAGTTGATTCCACCGCTGTTTGAAGCAAGGACGGGTAAGGAAGATGCATTCGCTTCACATAATACTCTTCCCATGGTTTCCGCATCGATGTAGCCTGTTTTTTTATTGATGATTTCTCTGCTGCAAAGGACGAATAAATCAGATGTCCAAAAATAATTGGGAATGTCCTCACTCGATTTTTTTCCTAGAAAATGAATGTTTTTCGAAGGCGTGGTTCGTAATAGTTTTTTCTTCATAGGACCATCTCCGATAATGATTAACTCAATGTCGGGAAACTCATTTTCTAGTTGATGGAAAGCGTTTATAAGAAAGTCAAGTCCTTTTTTTTTGACGAATCGACAAGCCGTCATGATAATGAATGAATTTGTTGATAAGTTCAACGTATTTCTTAATTGATTTCGATTTAGATTCGCAGGTTTGTCAAATCTTTTGGTATTCACTCCACCTGCTAATACAATACAATTTTCGATTGAATTTTTTTTAAAATGATTTTGTATATTCGCTATTGCCTAAAATCAATTCGGCTCCCATCGCGCATCTTTTCGCCAATTTAATTCTAATGTTTTTTAGGATAATATCAATCGTAGGTGGTTTGTCGATGTTTTTCTTTATGCGGTTAAATATTGTCTCCATAAACGAACTTTGCATCAGATGACTACCGAATCGAAATGGATAAATGATCCAAGGACGTAGTAAATCATTTCCTACGCTTCTACAAACAATGGGTATGGGGATAAACTCGCGAAGTATTCCATAGTAAATGGTACTGCTATAAATCAGTTGTGGTTTTTCATGAGGGATGTCAGAAATGATTTTTTTGATGTTAGAGAAAAATGAAATTCTTGATAATATCCTTTTGACTTTATATGGAGCTTGTCTGTCGAATAATTCGGCTTCGGTTTTCAGCTCGATGGCCTTATAGGTGTATACGACTACTTCATAGGATTGTGATAGACGTTTTGCCATTTCGAAGGCATGGGTCTGCATCCCACCATATTTGGGTGGAAATTCGGTAAATATCAAAAATATTTTTTTCAATGCTTTTTTTTGAAGTCATCTAAAAATAAGCAGACTTCCACTCATAATCATCTAATATTTGATTGAGGTGGTATTCGATATGATAAATATAATCGCGTATCAAATGACCTAGTGAAGATCGGTCATTTGCTTGTACGGGACTCATGCCGATTTGATGGAAATTGTGTTCGTTGGTTTGTTGTTCCAATAATTCTTTCGGTAGATTTCGAATCAAATAGGCCAAGTGGATATTCGTCGATTTCCATAAAGAGATGACCTCTTCCGGAGTTCTGGCTTGATAATCGTTTTTGATGACCCATTGGTCTTGGTCGTAGCCTTGGAATATTAAATTTCCTTGTTGTTCCGCTCTCAAAAACCTTTGGTGATTGTTGTATGCGGAGTCGATTAAATGGCCTAGGAGTTCTTGTTTCGACCATTTTTCAGGCCTTGGTTTGTATTTGAATAACTCTGTTGGTATTTGTTTGATTTTGGGGACTGCGGTAGTAATGATTTCAATTAATAGGTCAGCATATTTCATTTCGAAATGATCTTTTTATGTACGTTCCATTCAAAATAAACCAAAAGCAGAATAAGGGCGATTTCTCCTAAGAAATACATATATCCTAAATGGGTTATTGTTGTTGAATGATATAATATTGCGGTAAGCGAAATGCCACAATATATGAAATTCAGTATTGCAATGTTTAATAAATAAGGTTTTTGATAATTGTTCCAATTGGAATATCCGAATCCGTCATACATGATGAACGGAATTGGGATAGCGCCCAAATATTGTAAAGTTGTGCTTGGTATTCCTAATTGATTCTCAAATTGAGGTAAAACCAAACCCACCATGATGGCCGAAACCATGGCTCCGAATCCATCTAAAAGTAAAAGGTTTCTAGGAGAGAAAAGTGAGCGTTTATTTTTAAGTGGCTCCATAGAATTTCTATTGGGGAGACGGAATGACTTGTAAATGTTCCTGGTTATATATGATGTTGAAATCATTCCCTTTTATTTCAACATGAACTTCGAAAGGAGAAGGGTGGGCCGGGTCGTCTTTAGGAAACCATTTTTTTCGGTTGTAATTGACACAAATGAAAAGTCCGTGTTCTCCGCCCAGCGCGCAAAACCGTTCGATACCACCATCATACATTTCAATTTCGGTTTCCGAAATTAGTTTATTGTAAATGGGTTCGATGTCATTAACTGGCATTCCAATTTCGGATATTTCTAATAGTTGGTTACTGTTGAATGGTCTTTCTGAAGAGTTGTTTATGTTTTTTCTGGCGATGAATTCGACGATGTTTTGATCCGGGTCGTAAAAATACACCGCCTTGGCATTCCAGAAATCAAAGTCTTGTATTTGGTTGTTTTCATAGGTTAGGATTTCCACTCGGGACTTCAGCCATTTTAGCGCTTCATGTTCCTTATTACAAGGAATATTAATGGCAAAATGATAAGGCAATGCATTTTCGTCAAGAACAAAATCCAGGGTAGAGTTTCCTATTGTAATGGATGCGGACTCATCGGTTTTGAGCGTGCATGGCAATTCCAATATATTGGAATAAAAATCAGTGATTTTTTTTAGATTCGGGGTTTTTATTTTGAGCGATTTTATTTTCATGATTAGATTTAGTTTTGAGTTAAGTAACAGTCAAATAATAACTTTGCGATTTGACTTATGTTCTTTTTACTTTATACTTCGTTAATTTTTTCAGCAATAGCCCTGCTATTCCTTCAAAAATTGCCTCGTCTAAACTAAAAATTACGATTTTCAAATCGACAACTTATTTTTTGGCTGTTACTAATTTGTTCAGTGATTCCTTATCTATAATATGTTCCGGGTTCAAATATTGTTCAGGTTGGGCTAAAGCCAATTGGAGTATCTCAGTGTATCCTGAAATATCTATAGTTAGAACACATAAACCCATGATTTTGCCAAACAACTCTTTAATTTTTTCATCCTCTTGAAGTTTCATAAAAGGCAAAGCCCATATTATTCCCTCTCGTAATTTTATGACGCCTTCATCCTTGAGTTTTAATTTGGATATATACAACTCGCTTAATTCAATTGAAAACCAAGCCAATGAGATTCTTTGTTCATGTTCCCCCGTGTGGTATATTTTATATATTACGTGGAGGAGTTTTTGTAAATATTCGGCGGCTAATTTAAACGCTTGGTCATTGGAATGTAATTCATACAGACTGTTGTAAGTTTTGTATACCGGCTGCCAAAATTCCGTACCTTGTTGAAGTAGGGATTCGAAACCGTTTTCCGCGTCTTGAAAATGAATTCTAGCGTAAACTTTCTTGTTTAATTTTTGGTAAGCTAATCCAATATTACAGTTGATTAATGCCGATAAGAAATGAGCGAAAACATGGATGTGTTCATTTCCTTTTAAAAGGGGGGATGTATCTAACAATTCTTCTAATATCGGTATTCTCTTTAGGGCTTTGCGATATATTTTGATGGCTTCTTTTAGATTTCCTTGTCCGTTGTTACCGGTGACATTA
>JAHDCE010000110.1 GCA_020630045.1 Saprospiraceae bacterium
TTGCCTTGTCCTGCCGCAAAAACTGCTCGTCGAAATCGACAACTTATTTTTTGAGTGTTACTTAGGGAAAAAATAGTCGATTAGGTCATGAATTCCCATGCTGTTCGATACGTTGCTTTTGTTTCCACATATTTTATGAAATCGTCATAAAAAGATTGGTTACAAATCGTAGCACTGTCTCCGATGACGATGAGTTTCTTTTTGGCACGAGTCATGGCCACGTTCATCCTGCGATAATCTGACAAGAAACCGATCTCTCCTTTTGCATTGGATCTGACCAATGAAATGTAGATGATGTCCCTTTCCTGTCCTTGGAATCCATCTATGGTATTGATGGAAATATATTCTTGGAGATTTTCTAAATTCGGGTCTTCTGCCAAGCGTTCTTGCATGTATAAAACTTGGGCGCGATAAGGAGAAATAATGCCAATGGTCGGTTTTTCACCTTCCTTGAATTTGCTAGCCAGTTGATATAGGTGTTCTTGTAAAATTTGAAATTCGTCGGGGTTGAATTTACTGCCTGATTCGGAGTTGACGCGTTCATCAAATCCGCACCCGGCGGTATCGACGAATTCTAAAGGAGGTTCATCGGGCAAGTCTAGCGTCCAGTCTTCAACACTGATATCCGCTAGGAGGCGACTGTCATAAAATTGTTGGTTGGAAAAGCCCATGATGGTTTCATTCATCCGGTACTGGACATTCAGTAAATTGACTTGGTCGAATCGATCGATGGATTTTTCGATTTGGGTGACTGCTAGCCCTGCCTTCGCCGCTTTTATGGATTTTACGGTAGGAGGGAGTTGAAAGGGGTCTCCTGCGAGAATGACTTTTGCCGCTCTTGAGATGGGAATCCAAGTAGCGGGTTCAAGTGCTTGTGCGGCTTCGTCAATCACTACGGTTTTGAATTTGAATCCGTCCAAAACGGAGTGGACGGTATTGACCAAGGTACACGTAACTACGTCGGCGGAAGAAATAATTTGGTCGATCATCCTTTCCTCCAATTGTCTGGCCCAAGCGCTGAGTTCGCCGGCTTCTTTGTACATCATGCCTCTTTCCCTCCCAGCTCCCGGGGTGAAAGACCGTTTGAATTTTCCCGCCTTCCGGCGTAATTCGGCTGCTTGCTGTTTGACCTTTTTGATATTTTTGGTTTCCGGGTGTTCGGCCATCCTTCCGTCAAGGGTGTGTTTAATCAGGTCTTCGTCTACCCTTGATATGTTTCCGATTCTGACGACGGTCAATTCCTCTTTCGACAATTTCTCCGTAAGGAGATCCACGGCGGCGTTACTAGGAGCGGTGACCAAAATGGTGCCTTCTTGTTTGGACAATAGCTTGATGGCTTGTACCAATGTGGTGGTTTTTCCTGTGCCGGGTGGACCGTGGATAATGGAAACATCATAGGACGCGATGATGTTGTTGACAGCTTCGTTTTGGGATTTGTTGAGTTTTGGAATGGTGATGGGATGCTTGATGTGTCTGAAAGACGGTTGTTTTTTTCCTAGGAAAATATCCCTTAGCTCCGCTAGTCGGTCGCCCTTGGCCTTTTCTACTTTGGTTAGGGCCTTTTCCATTTCTCGGTATGTCCTTTCATCGAACAACAAGTCTATTCCTATGCTGTCTTTTGTCATCCAATAAGGGATGTCTTTACAAGAGAGGATGATTTTCATTTTATCCTTATGGATGTATTTGATGACACCGGATTGTTCCTTGTATTCTTTTCCATCCTTTTGGCTGAATACGTTGACCGGCATGCCGGCCCTGAATTGGTGGGCTTGTCCTTGGTTGGATTTTCTATGGCCGATGATGAATACTCTTTCTCCGAAGGTAAACCCGGATTTATCGATTTCAAAAGGATGCCAACACAGTCCTTTTTGTTTTTTCTTTTTGAGGGGTAATGCTTGAACCATGGCTTTGAATTGGTCGAAATCTTCTTGCTTTTCAATCGCCAAGGTTTCTTTGAGTTCTTGTATTTCTTTGAGTTCGTCAGACATATTTTAGCACGAGTAGGGATTCGTAATGGATACAAATGTATGTTTTATACTGCAATCGGATGTCAGGATTATTTTAGAAGCTGCATAAAAATATTGACAAGTCGGTAGGATCTAAGGGAATCCGGTTAAGTAGTGGCTTGTATGAAGTCGAGGTAATGTCGGACAACTTGCTCAGGAGCTTCGGTATTGGGATAATGACCGATTTCCGGAAGGGCGATAGCATCGGGTGCCGGAGAAATTTCTTTGAATCGATTGAAAATGGATATTCCCGAAATGGGATCTTTGAGTCCGTCTATCAATCTTATGGGGATGGTGGGGGCCGCAATGGGTTTTCTCCATCTTTTTCGATGTTCGCGTCTGTCGTTGATGTATCGGATTAATCGATACATTATTTTTTTGCCGCCATTGTTGGTGACGAGTTCCCAAAATTGGTCGATTTCTTCTTCTGTGGGTTGGGTGTCCGGGCCGAATATTTGTTTAAAATTTCTCCGTAAGGAGGATTTTCCGATAAAAGGATGTAGATATTTCCCAAGAGGGGAAAGCATGAGTTTTTGTATAAGTCGTGGATTGTGTGCTTCGGGAAAGAGCCCTCCGTTAAGAAAACAGACGGATTGTAATCCATGGTTGTTTCCTTCTTGTTGTCTTGCCATTAATTCTTGTGCGACGCTGTTTCCATAGTCATGTGCCAGGACGTGATATTTTTCAACATGTAGTTTGGATAATAATTCAAGTGTGATATCAGTTTGATAGTGTATGGTATAATCAAAGGATGGAGGTTTGTCAGAAAATCCGAATCCTAGAAAATCGAACGTGATGATCGAGAAATCATCTTTCATCAATTTCCAGACCTTCCACCAATCCCACGAAGCGGTAGGAAAACCATGTAAAAGTACGATGGGCGTCTCCTTGGTAAGATTATTGTAATGATAGAAGATTTGGTGGGAATGAATTTGGGTGAATTTTCCTTGATTTAACCACTTTTTTGTATTCATAGAAACTAAATTAATAGAACTACATATAATAGATAAGTAATTGACTCGGATATCCCTTAATGTTGGTCGTTTTTGTATCTAATGTGTATTCATTCAAGTAAAATCAACCATTAGCCGGGATTTTAAATCCAGGATAATGAACTCGTTTGAAAATGGCTTGTATGGTGGCAAAATCTGAATTTATCGTTGAGGCAGTTATTCTTAAACGAGTTCGATTAGAGAAATTGCAGCGAATCAACCATATTTGTGCTTTTTATAATTGTGGTATGGTAAAATAGTGATTGAATGTTTCATCGGCTCATATTGCATGATGTACTTAGCTATTCAGTTATTTTTTGAATTGAAATACCAAGTAGTATTTTAGGAATAAATTTTTTTTTTCCTATTGTTGTGAATCAGAATTAATCCATCTAACTCAGTTTGAAAATTTAGAGATGTCCATGAAACCAATTTACACTCTATTATCGATATTTTTATTTTCATTTTTAGTAGCGTTACCAACAGCGAAAGCGCAATTGGTCGTAGATTTTTCTGCCAACACGACTTTCGGTTGTGATTTTGAACAGGTCAATTTTACGAACCTTACCACTGATGGTGGTGTTCCGATTACGACTTTGGGATGTGATGGTGGTGATTATTCTTTTGAATGGAATTTTAACCCGGGATTTTCTGACCAATGTGAACCCGGAAATATTTTCAGTACGCCCGGACTATATGAAGTTTGTCTAACGGTGACAAATAATGTGACCGGTGCTTCTTCTACAGAATGCAAGCCGGATTATATATTGATTTTTGAATTGCCGGTTTCTCAATTTAGTGCCTCTCCTAATGCGGGATGTGAACCTTTGACGGTAACATTTACCAATGAGTCAAGTGTCA
This sequence comes from Saprospiraceae bacterium, assembly GCA_020630045.1. Taxonomy (GTDB): domain Bacteria; phylum Bacteroidota; class Bacteroidia; order Chitinophagales; family Saprospiraceae; genus JAHDCE01. The sequence continues at coordinate 3,860 of JAHDCE010000110.1, forward strand.
ATTCGGGAAATATAGTTAACTGTATTTGGGATTTTGGTGATGGTGTAGTCGTGAATGATTGTTCTCCTACAGTAGTTCATGAGTTTACGACAAGCGGAGATTTCAACGTGTCTTTGACGGTACTGGATGACAATGGGTGTCCACCTGTTACATCAACAAATGTGGTTGCCGTAACCGGAGCACCTGAAATTGTCGTTGAAAGTTCGGCTACATTTGGATGTGAATTACCATTTGTTGTAGATTTTGATAACGAAAGTCCCGAAACGGCAAATATTACATTTGAGTGGACATTTGAAAATGGCACTCCTGCGACTTTTACGGGAGTGAACCCACCACCTGTTACCTGGAATGATGAAGGGTCACATTCTGTATCTGTCGTTGCGACGAATGATATTTCCGGATGTACGGGCACTTTGGATTTGCCGGACTATATCGGTGTGGGTAGTGCCTTGACCTTTGATGTGAGCAGTTATTCGGTTTGTCTGGGTGATACGGTTTATTTTGACCTGAATGCCGGTGACGATTTAGTATCAGTGGATTGGGATTTTGGTGATGGAGGATTTTCTTCACTGGAAGACCCATTTTACGTATTTAATACGCCAGGTTGTTTTTCAGTAAGTGTAGATGCTAATTTAGGAGTTTGTTCTGTTTCTTCTACCGATCCTATTTGTATTGATGTACAAGAGGATCCTGTAATTTCTTTTTCATCGGATAACGATTTGGGATGTGAAATTCCACATGTGGTAAATTTTACTGCGAATACTCCGGCCAATGTGACCCAATGGTCTTGGGAATTTGGAGCAGGTGGTGCATTCGGGGCATCCACAGAACAAAACCCTACTGTTACGATTACGGAGTTTGGTACTCATCCTGTCACATTGACTGCAACGACTTCCGGTGGTTGCTCGTCCACATTTACCAGTGATATTGTAATTGAAGAAATCAATGTGAATATTGGTGGTGCTGCCCTAGGCTGCGTACCTGTTAATGTTTCATTGGAAGATAATTCATCATCACCTGGAACGATAACCGATTGGCTTTGGGAAGTTGAAGGATTCGGAACTTTTACAACACCAAATCCTCAATTTGTGGTCACTGACACAGGTGTGTATGATGTTACTTTGACAATTACAAACTCCTTGGGGTGTGAAGTGACTGAATTTTTTCCTGATTTTGTTCAGGGAGGGGAAGAGGTCGTAGTTGATTTTGCCGTTGCCGATGATGTGAATTGTATTGATACAGCTATGATTTTTTCAAACTTGTCGACTCCTCCGGGAGATGCTTGGTTTTGGGATTTTGGTGATGGAGGTACTTCTTTTGAGGAGAATGCTGTACATGAATATAATGATACCGGTTTTTTTCAAGTTTGTTTGACGACATTTGACAATGGATGTCCCGCTACTTTGTGTAAACCTAATTTTGTGTATTTGTTACCACCTAAGGCCCGCTTTAATTTTATTCGAAATTGTGATAACCAGCTTCTGGTGGAGTTTGACGAGAACTCCCTTGGAGCGGATTCATTAATTTGGGATTTTGGTGTTGATGGAATTGATACAGATACTTCCTCATTATCAAATCCTTCTTATGAATATCCTGAAGCGGGAGATTATTTTGTCACGCTTACGGTGTTTAACTTTGAGACCGGATGTTCCAATGATGTAACTAGGCGAGTAAGAATTCGGATTCCAGAAGCCGAATTTTCTTTGCCTGATTCAATTGGATGTGCACGACTGGATCTTCAGGTATCTAACTCTTCGGAATGGGCGGGTTCCTATGAATGGATTGTTCCTCCTGGAGTAACGGTTTCTGATCCGACAATTGCCGAGCCGGAAATACGCTTCACCGCTGCAGGAGATTATTCTCCAATTACACTTATAGTGGCTAATAATTTTGGTTGCTTGGATACCTTTGTTCTAACAGACACTGTTCGAGTAGGGAGATTAGAACTCGATTTTTCTATAAACCCTAGTGTTGGATGTATCCCACTTGAGGTGGATTTCACTGATTTGTCAATTGCAGAAAACGATGAAATTGTTAGTTGGGAATGGGAATTCGGGGATGGTAATACATCGACGGATCAAAACCCGACTAATCTTTATACTTATTCAGATACATTTAATGTCAAATTTAAAATAACGAGTGAGAAAGGATGTATTAAACAGAGGAATATCCAACAAGCCGTTATTGTTACCCAACCGATAGCAGAATGGGATAGCGACACAGTAGCATGTACCGATCAAGATATTCAATTTTTAAATACCTCACGAGGTGAAAGTATTACTTATTTTTGGGACTTCGGAGATGGCACGAATTCAATTGATGCCGAACCTCTTCATTCTTACAATGCAGAGGGAGTGTACGATGTATGTCTTACCGTTACAGATATTAATGGTTGTGATAGTACACTGTGTAAATTGCAACATATTGAGGTAGCCAATCCTATTTCTGACTTTACAGCGGATACGACTTTCACGTTTTGTCCTCCATTAATCGTAACTTTTGAAAACCTTTCAACCAATGGTGTTTCAGGTGAATTCCTTTGGGATTTCGGAGATGGAACCGGTATCTCAAATGCTGATTCTCCTGCACACGTTTACACCGAACCGGGCGTATATGATGTTACCATGATTACTACTGCTCCCGGTGGTTGTACCGATACATTGATTTTTGAGGAGTATATCGTTTTAGAAGGACCCGAGGGTGATTTCCGTTTCGAGCCGGATACCGGGTGTGCTCCTCATGAGGTGACTTTCTATACGAATTCGGAAAATAGCGTTCTACATATCATGGACTTTGGAGAAGGTAGCATTGATTCAAGTGATATGGAATTACTCCAAGATACTTTCACCTTCACTTACGTGAATCCTGGAGAATATGTTCCTGCTTTGATTTTAGTTGATGAAAATGGGTGTTCAAGGGTATTTGATTCAGATAGTTCCATTATTGTGGAAACATTGGATGTGAACTTCTTCGCTACCGATACCGTATTGTGTGATGGTGGAACGATAGACTTAAATAGTTTCATTAATACAAGTGATCCTATTACCTCTTTGGAGTGGACGTTTGAAGGAATAAGCCCTTCTACCTCCACTGATCCGAATCCCACCGGATTGGTATTCGATACATTTGGAGAATATGGAATCACGTTGACGGTAAGTAACGGTATTTGTGACGTTACTGTAGTAAAAGATGATTACATTAAAGTCGATCCGGTTCCTGTAGCCGATTTTACTTGGAATCCTACTTCCGGATGTATTCCTGCTGATATTCAGTTTACAGATCAATCTACGGTCGCCTCCGGAAGTATCGGTTCTTGGGACTGGGATTTGGGTAATGGACAAACTTCAAGTATTACCAACCCATCTACGATTTACAATGATTTGGGGACTTATGATGTTACCTTGGAAGTTTCATCCGAGTTTGGATGTACCCATGATACGACCAAGACGCTAGAAGTATTCGACCTTCCTGATATTGCAGTCAACGACGTTGATCCGATTTGTGTTGGTGCCACGGTTGAATTGGAAGCGGTCATACTTTCCGATCCGACTGGGACAGCGGTAAGTTGGACGCCCGATATCGGTAGTTTGACATGTACTGATTGTCTTAATCCGATGGCGACACCCGGAGCGACGACTACATATACCGCTGTATTGACGAACATGGCCGGTTGTACCGCAAGCGCATCGGTTACGGTTGAGGTATTACCTTTCCCTCAACCTAATATCAATTTGACAGAGGACACAATCATTTGTTTAGGAACTACCATTCAATTATTCGCCAATGGAGGTGTTATCCCAGGTGGATATGAGTGGGATACCAGTCGTCCCGGATTAAGTTGCTATGACTGTCCGAATCCATTTGCGGAACCAGAGACTACTCAAACATATGTAGTAACTGTAACCGGTGAAGGGGGATGTTCTGCTATTGATTCTGTCGAAGTCGAAGTATTTCCTTTCTCTCTTGAATTCGCAGGATCGGATCGAACGGTTTGCCTAGGAGATACGGTGCGACTTTCGCATGGCTCAGGAAGTAATCCGACGTGGGCGCCGAGTACGGGACTGAACTGTGTATTTTGTGAAAATCCTGTCGCTTCCCCATTAGATACGACCGTTTATACCGTAACCGTCATTGATGATTTATATGGTTGTCCGGTGACGGATACCGTTGTTGTCAATGTCATTCCTCTAGATGCAGTAGATGCAGGTGTAGGAGGTGTCGTTTGTTCAGGGGATACCATTAGTTTGGGAGCAAGTGCTCCACCAGGAAGTACCATATTCTGGTCCCCGCCCGGCCCATTGGATAATCCCAATTCATATACACCAATTGCTACGGTTGCTGATTCTACGGAATTCGTTTTCACCGCAGTGAATGATGCATGTATTTTGAGCGATACCATACTGGTAGAAGCATTGGATTCTGCTATGATTATGGTCGATGATACTGAATTGTGTGTCGGTGATACTTCACAGCTATTCGCAACGGGAGTTGCTGACAGTTATACTTGGTCACCTGCATTGGGCCTTTCAGACCCGAATATTCCCGATCCTTTTGTATCGGTGAATGAAACCACAACCTTTACCGTAACCGGAACACTCGGTAATTGTCCGACGGATACCAAGGAGGTCACAGTAACCGTAAATGGCATTCCTGAAGCTGATATATTGCCAGTTCATTCTTTCTTTGAAGGTCAAGAAGTACAGTTGAATGTCAATTATCCGTCTAGTGCGGATTATGCTTTCCAATGGGATCCCGTAGTGGGATTGAATTGCGAGGATTGTCCGAATCCGATTGCTTTGGTGGATACATCGACAGTGTATAATATTTTAGTTACGGATAAGGCGACCGGGTGTACCTTACCATTGGTGACTGAATTAAGGGAACGTTTTGGTTGTGATGAAACATTGGTCATGGTGCCAAACGCTTTCTCTCCTAATGGAGATGGACAAAATGATATTTTATATGTAAGGAGTACCGCTATTTCCCAAATCGCCATTTTCAGGGTTTATAATCGCTGGGGCGAAATGGTCTTCCAAGGAGAATCTTTGGATGATGGTTGGGATGGTACCTATAATGGCAAACCGGTCAACCCGGGTGTATATGTCTATTATGTGGAGGCCCCTTGTCCCTTTGACGGAAATCCGTTAGTGACCAAGGGTAATGTAACCGTAATTCGATAACCTCCAAAAATCAGATAATAGATGAAAAGGAATTCAATGAATACTTTATTAGTACGCTGGTCTTTTGTAATTGCATTTGCATTTGGAATTACTTTTTCTGTAAAGGCCCAAGATCCTCATTTTACTCAATACCATAACGCACCATTGTGGATGAATCCGGCATTGACCGGCGTTACAGGTGCCGATTTTCGCGGAGGATTAAATTATCGTGATCAGTGGGGGAGTGTAACTGTTCCGTTCCGAACGGCTTCTGCTTGGTTTGATGCGAAAATTCCTGTTTATTTTGGAAAATGTAGCTACTTCGCCGTAGGTGGATTGATGATGAATGATACGGCCGGTGATTCGGAATTTCGCCAAACAACAGGTGCTTTGTCTTTATCTTATCACCAATCATTGGGAGGAGGAAGTACAAAGAGTCATTATATGGGGGTAGGGTTGGCCGTAGGAGCGGGCAACTGGGCCTTCAAACCTGACAAGCTGTTTTTTGACAATCAATTCAATGGACAGGAATTTGATTTGGGCATTTCTAATGGTGAAACCATTGAGCGTAGCTCATTCTTATACTTGGATATTTCGGCGGGTTTTGCTTGGAATATGGTGACGGTCGAAGATCAGGCGTTCTATGCCGGAGTCGGTCTTTTCCACCTCAATCAGCCGAATGTTTCCTTCATGAATAGTGATGAAGAGACGCTTTATATCCGTGCGGTGGCACATGCAGGGGCGACTTTGTCCTTCGGTTACTCACAGATCGGCTTGCTTCCATGTTTTTGCAAGGC
>JAHDCE010000111.1 GCA_020630045.1 Saprospiraceae bacterium
TGATGATATCCGTATAGGTATCATGGTTGAGGTAATCGACATTGATACGATGCAGGTACTCGTCGGTACAGAATATAAAATTGAGTGTGCCGAGTGTTCCGTTTTCGTCGGACACGACGGATGTGATCCAGTCCGCGACATGGTCGGGATGGCTCAAACGGAAATCGGTTTGTTCAGCGTGGAAGTGTATTTCCGGAACGGTTTCTTCCTGTTCGAATGGAAAAATCATGAGTGGAAGGGGGCTTCGTCAAAAAGGTGGGCGGGGGGACGAGAGCGGCTTTGCATCAGGGTTATATCCTGAACTGCATTTCCACTGTACTACCGTTTTCGGAAAATACAACTAAGTCAGACAATTGTTTCATCATAAATACACCTCTTCCACCTACACGAAGTAGATTTTCAGGTGCGGTCGGATCCGGTAATCCGCCAAAATCGAACCCGGGCCCTTCGTCCGTAACTTTGAAGGTCAGTTTGTTGGCATTTTTTTCTAGGGCGACTTTCACCTTTTTGGAATCGTCACCACTATTGCCATGGACAATAGCATTGGTAACGGCTTCCGTCAAAGAGATGAGGATGTTGCCATAGACATCTGCCCCGACATTGTACCGTTCTACGATGGACTCGATGAAACTCTCAACCCGGGGGATGTTGCTGATGTGCGATTGAACTTCGATCATTTCTATACTTTCGGTTTTCATTTTCAACAGACAGCTTTGTGATTTACGTGTTAGTTCATTGCTCGTTTCCCCATACCGACAAGGTTTAAAAAATCCTTGTTAAAGTCAAGTGTGAGGAAAAGTTCGTTTTATTTAATGTGGTCGATCTGTTTTTCTCACTTGGAGGAAGCGCCCGTTTTTTTGAGGCTTTTGTAATATTCTTCCACCAAGAATTTATAGTATGGTTTCAATGCAGGCGAAACGGTGCGGTACATTTCCACTTCCGCTTCACGCTTTTTTATGTATTCTTCCAATGATGGCGGCATTTTGCGTTCTTTTTGAACGGTGCGTTCCGCCTTGCGTTGTTGGTCGTATTCACGTTCACGTTCCGCTTTTTCGGATTTCAATAAGCGGGTCATGATATCTTTTTGGCGTTTCATGGTTTCGGCGCCTAGCTTTTTATTGACCAGTTCCGTCTCGGTTTTGTTCATTTGGTTGATCAGGTCTTGGATTTCCTTGTCACCGCCTTGACCGGATTGTTGTTTTTTGCGTTGCATTTCTTCCAACGCTTGTCGGATGGCGGCTTGTTTACGAGCCATTTCCGCAAATCTCTTGCTCATACCTTTGTCGCCTTTTTGCATGGCTTTTTGCATTTGCTCCATTTGCTTGTTGAGACCTTCTTGCATGCCTTTTAAATCTTTTGGACCTTTTCCATCTTTACCTTTTCCTTGCTTGCCGCCCGGTTTTTGACACATTTGTTGACCGGCCATGCTGTTTGCCATTTGCTGTTGCATTTGGTTCATGACTTCGCTTAGCATCAGGGCTAAGTCGTTCATTCCTTTCATGGAAGCATGTTGGTTGAGGGCCCCCGGTTGTTTTTGGCGTTCTTCCAAGTTGTCCAATCCTTCTTTGATGTTATTTTTAACATCGGCTACCTTTTCGGTAATGAAAGATTCGATTTGGTAAACACGCTTGCTGAGTGCATGGAGGCTATCCTCAACGATTTTAAAATCGTCTTTGATTTTATATTGTCCTTGTACCAAGTCGATATATCGAGGCGTGTTGATAGCTGTTTTCGCTATTTCATCCATGACCTCTTCCTGTTCGAACGAAAGTGTGATTAAGTTTTCTAGCAATTGGCGAAGCGCGTCGATGTCTTCTTCCATTTGCTCCATCTCACCGGCTTGCATCTGCTGTTGCATTTGCTGAGCGGCTTGTTCCATCTTTTCAGCAGCTTTCTTTTGCGAGTCGGATGCACCATCATTTTGTTTTTGTTCCAACTGCTCTTGGCCTTGATCCAATTGCTCTTGGATTTCCTCCATGGCTTCATCCATGCCGTCGAGGTTTTTCGGGTTTTCCAACTCTTGGTTTTTGTCGTTGAGTTCCTCCATTTTTTCTTGGATCTCATCAAACTTCTCTTGAATTTCTTCTTGCTTTTGTTCTAGTTGTTCTTGGCTTTGACGATCTTCTTTCGTGTCTTCGCTCAATTGTTCGGTTTCCTTGGCAAGCTCTTCCAGGTTTTCAATTTGGTCTTGGATTTCACTTTCCATTTCCAATTGCTTGAAGAGTTCTAGCATTCGATCGAGTTCCATTTCCATTTCCTCGTCATTCATCTCCATTTCTTCGAGGTTTTCCATGGTTTCCTCTTTGTTGAGTTTTTCCATGAGTTCCTCCATCTTCTGCATGAGTTCTTTCATTTCATCACTCATCAACTCCTCGAACAGTTCTTGGATTTGCTCTTGTTTTTCGAGCATTTCTTCATCTACTTGGTCGAATTCTTCTTGGTTTTTGAGGTTCTCTTCAAAGTTCTCTTTAGCTTCTTCGATTTTGTTTTCCAGTTCCTTTTTCTGTTCCATCAACCGCTCAAGCTCTTTCTTGTCTTGCCAGTCCATCTCTTCTTCCTGAAGGAGCTTTTCACGCATCTCCTTCATCTTTTCTTGGATTTCTTTGGTCTCTTTGATGGCTTCTTCCAAGTCTTCTTTTATTTCCTCGTTGTTCTCATCTTCCATTTTTTCAAATTCCTCAATGGTCGGAACTTTGAATGTCATGAGTTGGGTACGAGCAGATTTGCTGCCATTTACACCATCGTTGTCAAATACTTCAAAGTAGTAAGTGATATCATCTCCCGGCTTGAGGTTGAATTCCGCCAAATCCCATGTATAATCATAGTTGATGGTTTTTCCATCGACCGACTTAACAGGAATCGAGTTCATGGGTTCTGAAGAACCGTTGACATGCTTGATTTGATAATTGAAAGTCAGTTTTTTCAAACCATAATCATCAGAAGCATCTCCTACAAAAAAGAGTAGTTTGCTATCCGTGCTGTCCTGGAATTTTTCAACGGAAATATTCGGATTCAAATCCGGAACAACCGTAATGCTATAAGCTACGGAATCCGCATCTTTCAAGAATTCATTGGAAACATACATTTTGTATGCCGCATCGGACATGGCCCTGCGCTTGTGACTGAAATCCCCGGCTCCGCTACGCTTGGCTTCAATCGCATTTTTTTCGGAAGAAAACTTAAGACGGATATTGTCAGTATGCCTTGTTTTAAAGAGCCATTTCAAGTTGGTTCCTTTAGGGACAACCATGTCTCCGATGTCTTGGAGTTGCTCGTCTTTTCTACCGGTATAGGCCGGGTAATCCAAAGTGACGTCAAACCCTAGTATGTCCGGTTTTTTAAGGACAACCAATTGGTACTCTTTCGAGAAAAAACCTCCGGAGAATACTTTGAAGTTGATGTCCTTCTGAACCTTGTTGAATTTGTATGTGAATTCGCCTTTGGCGGCTTGTGTCATTTTATATTGATAACCATCCAAATCCACAAATGCTTCATTGGGTAATACCAATCCTTCCGTTTTTACCTTGAGGAGATAATCTTCATATTGGATGACCTCAAGGATTTCATTTTCTACTTGAAAAGTAAAAGGTGCTTCTCTTTCAAATTCCGTGTCGTTGTTGATGATTCGAGTCGCTCCGTCTTTAATGATACTTGGAGCAGCGACAAGGATGAACAGCAGTGCTAAAAGCGGAGGTAGGGCGTAAGGGAGGTATTTTTTATTTTTAGTAAGGTCAATGGCTTTTTTGAAGGGGACGAGTTTGATGTCTTCGGATTTTTGGCTAATACCGGCAAGAATCAAATCTGTATTGGCTCCATCTGCTTTGGATTGTTCATTGAGTTGGAGAATGTTGAGCAATTTGTCTTTGACATCCTTAAAATGCTCTCCAATGATAGTGGCGGCTTGTTGTTTGGAAATGATTTTTCCTAGGCGGAAATATTTCAGTAATGGAATGAACATGAGCCATATGACGCTGATGCCACTGATAGCGATGAAAGAAAAGAAGAAAGCTTTCCTTACTGACTTCCCGAAGTAGTAGTAATATTCTAAAGAATTGAATACGATGAAAAGTGCTAGGACGATGCCGATGCAGTAGAGTGTTCCTCGTATGAATTTGTTCAGATAATACTTGCGTATGAATTTATCTAGTTTTGCTAGAAGTAATTCATAATTGCTATTAGCAGCTGCCATTAAACCCTTTTTTATCACGGCGGAATAAAATAATTCCGTAACTTATAAAAACCCTTTATGCCATTGATAGTTGCACGGTAGTCTGCCAAGGTGGGCGGCGGAACGCACAACAACGAAGTTTCTTACGCTTTTTTTTGAAAAATGTTTCATTTTCCGTTGTTCATCAGCCGGTATTCTTCTTTTTTTCCGGAATTGGAATCGAAATAGGGCTTTCTTGGACATAAGAGTCAGGATCAGGGAAATATAAATTGAAGGTCGTACCTTCTCCCACTTCAGACTCTACTTCGATTCGTCCCCCTAGTTTTTTCATCACTTTCATGCAAATGGAAAGTCCGATTCCGGTACCTTGATATTGGTCTTTTTTATGCAGTCTTTGGAATAAGACGAATATTCGATCCAGAGACTCTTGGGGAATACCGATGCCGTTGTCTTTGAATACGACTAAGATGCCATTTTTGTTTTCTTGCCCGGTAATGGTGATGTGTGGGGTACGATTTTTATTTCTGAATTTAAGTGCGTTAGCAGTAAGGTTTTGAAAAACTTGTACCATTAACGAAAAGTTAGCCATGACTGACGGCAAGTTTTTCAATTCGATATTCGCATTTGTTTCGTGAATGGATAATTGAAGATTGGAGGAAACTTCTTCCATGACATCATCAAGGGAAACCAGTTCGGTATTGTCCGAATTTTGTCCGATGGTGGCGTACTTTAACAAGTCATCTAGTAGTCTGGTTAAGCGGGTGACACCATCTACTGCAAAACTGATGTATGTTTTGCCGTTATCATCAATTTGACTTTCATATCTTTTGGCCAATAATTGGACGTAACTTCCAATCATTCGAAGTGGCTCTTTGAGGTCGTGGGAAACGGCATATGCGAACCTTTTCAGCTCATCATTGACATCCAGTAATTCGTCATTTTTTGCTGCGATTTCGTTTCGCTGTTGAATGAGGATATCTTGGTATTTGGTCAGGAGTTCGATTTCCCGCTCTTTCTTTTCTATTTCGTTACGAATCTCCATATGCATGATATGTCGATTGCGCTGGTCTAAGTTGAAACTCTCTTGGGCTTTGGAGTAAATGAGTTGATACTCATACGCCTTTCGGAAATTGCCCTTCTTTTCGAAAATATTCGCCGTAAGGCGATACCCTTGAATCTCGCTAACGATATCATTCATGCGTTTTGCAAGGACGATTCCCTTGCTTACATGCCTGAGGGCTTCATCAAGTTTATCCATTTTGAAATGGATGTTGCCCAAATTGATATAATTGATTTGTTTTCCATCAATGTCGCCGAGTTCTATCAGGAGGGTTTCCGCTTCCATCGCGGCTTCCATGGCTTCTTGGTATTGCCCTTGCTCAACCAAGATGCGGCTGATTTGGGCTTTGATATGGGCGATCATTTCCAAGTATCGGATTTCTTCGGCCATCACCAAGGATTTGGAAAAATATTCCTTGGCCGTGTCATGTTCTCCTAGGGTAAAGTGGATGTTGCCGACATTGTTCAGAATGATCAGCAAGGTACTGTCGTCAATAATGTCATCGTAAGAGTCAAGTACGGAAGTGTATTTTTCCAACGCTTCGTCATAGTTGAGTAACGTGGCGTATATCGTTCCGATGTTGATGAGACAATAAGCGGTGCCGTATCGATAACCGATTTTATTGCTCTTGCCCATTCCGTCGAGGAAGGTTTGCATGGCTGTTTTGAAATCATATAATGAACCGTGATAGACGGCCATTCCGTTCATGGCGATGATTTCAGCTTCCTTGTAATCGAGTTTTACACTGAGATCCAGTGCAAGTTCGCTGAATTCTTTCAGTTTGGGATACTCGTGTTTTCGAAGGTAGACTTGAATTAATTGACAATAAGTTTCAAGTAGCAGTCCTTGGTCGATTTCAGAATCAGCGTCTAGTAATGACAATGCTTTTTCAGCGTAAGCGATAGCTGAATCAAAATCATTGAGGACAAAATGAAGCCTTCCGAGGGCAAGTAAACTTGCAATCCGTTGCTTGGTGAAATTCCCTTCTTGACTATCGTTTAGGCACTTGAATAATAGTCGGTTCGCTTCCTCCATTTGGGATTTACTGTAAAGGGCGATTCCTTTCTCAATCAGGAGGTCGATTTCTATTGGGGTGAGTCCGGAAAGAGTGTTAACCTTCGATAATAACGAAATGGTCTGCTCGAAGTATTCTTCTTTATTGAAAAAGTATCCGTAACTATTGAGGATTTTGCTCTGTAACCAGAGTAAAAGTTTAGCATCATCCGATTTGGCGTCAGGAGCATGATTGCGAACGAGGGCTTCAGCCGTTTCCAAAGCGGAGTCTAGCCGACGAGCGTTCAATTCTCTCAGCGCGAAATTAACTTCTTTTCTAAGTTTCGATGTTTCGGACATACCCCCTCTTTACATTGAAGATTTTACTTCATGAAAAAGATGAAGGTGAGCAACTCTTATTCCCCATTTTTATGTTCAGGGCCGGGTTCCTCCTCTTCAGTCAGCGATTTGACGACTTCACCTTCAAGGATCAGGCGGTAAATCGCTGGATCTGCGTTTGTCACGATTTTTATTTCTGCTTTTTGTGGACCGAACTTCCCCCTACTGTTGAAATTTACCGTCACTGCGCTACCTTCACCCGGTGCAACCGGAATGATGGGATAAGCAGGAACTGTACATCCACAGGAGGCCGTAGCGTCCTTAATAACCAAATCGGCGTCGCCGTTATTGGAAAAGTAAAATGTCTTTTTTAATTTATCTCCCTCATTAATTGTTCCAAAATTCATTTTTAGTGTTTCAAAACTGACAACAGGCTTTGGAGATGGAGGAGCCGGTTCTGGTTTTGGTGCGGGTTTTGGAGGGGCTTGTACATCATCCGTATGAGAGGACGAATGGTCATTGTTGGCCTTGGTCCAACTATCGTCTTTAATCGGCTGGGGTTTTGGAGCGGGCTTGGGAGTGGGTTTTGGTTTTGGAGGCTTGGGAGCAGGTTTTGTTACGGGTTCATTATCTGTTTGTCTTTTTTTCTCTTCTACGGGGAGCTCGTCTTCATCGTCACTTGTATCAGGTTCAATGTTCTCAGCAATTAAGGTGGAAGTGTCATCTTCAATTCCTGCCATCGAATTTGTATCTATTGAACTCTCTTCTGTAATATCGTTGGTCGTATCGGTATTTGAAGATGTTGTAGTATTTGTGGGTTGATCCGGGTTACATGCTAAAAAAGAAATAGCAAGTAGGAGTAGGATAAACGATGAAAAAAAAGTTCTCATTTTAGTCATTTAAGCGTTTGAAATCGGAAAGGAAACATTATTCAAAAACGAATGAATATCTACAATCTTTAAACGAATGAATTCTTTAAACGGGTACAAAATAAAGCCCCCATTCACAAACCTTGTGAATTCATTGACAAATAATTCCATGCAAAAGAATGGAATCCCGAATCATTTTCCAAGTTCAGGATAATTTAGGAAACATGTCAGCATCCAATGTTTTTTTTCAAAAAAACTTCCAACTCTGTTAAACGACCAGTCGAATAGGGTCTTCTAAAATCCCTTTCAGTGTTTGGAGGAATTTGGCGCCTGTTACGCCATCAACGACCCGATGGTCACACGATAATGTTACTTTCATAATTTTCCCTACGCTTATTTCGCCGTTTTCAATAATCGGTTTTTCAGCGATGCCTCCGACTGCGAGGATGCAAGCATCCGGCGGATTGATGATAGCCGTGAATTCATCTATTCCGAACATTCCTAGGTTGGAAATGGTGAAAGTATTCCCTTGCATTTCTTGTGGTTGCAGTTTTCTCTCCTTGGCCTTGCCGGCCAAATCTCGGACTTCTGCATTAATTTCAGATAAAGATTTTTTATCTGTATCCCTGATAACGGGAACGAGCAATCCTTCATCGACTGCGACTGCAACACCGATATTGATTACTTTATTATAGCGAATTTTATCACCTAGCCAAGAAGAATTGATAGCCGGGTGCATTTTTAATGCTGTGGCAGTCGCCTTGACAATAATATCATTGAATGAAATTTTAGCCGGAGCGATTTCATTGATTTTTTTCCGGGTCGCCATGGTTTGCCGCATGTCGATTTCCATCGTCAAATAGAAATGTGGCGCCGAAAACTTGCTTTCGCCCAAACGTCTTGCAATAACTTTTCTCATTTGAGAAACGGGTACGTCCTCATATGCTCCCTCCGGTGAATTTATAGGCGTTTTCAGTCCTACCGGTTCACGGGTAGGAACAGGAGCGGAAATGTTTGGCGAGACGGAAGCGACTTTGTTGTTTTTCAACAGTGCCTCAATGTCTCTTTTTATGATTCGTCCTTGGTCGCCGGTACCTGTTATGCCATGCAGGTTAAGGCCGGCTTCAGCGGCCATGCTTTTGGCTAATGGCGATGCTTTAATCCTATCTTGATGGGACGCCGGTATTTCTTGTGCGGCGGTTGATTTTACCTCAGCTGGTTTTTCTGTGGATTCTTCAGGGGTAGTGGATTCTGGCTTTGTTTCCGACTCGCCTTCGTCCGCTTTAATAGCAGCAATCGGGTCTTCACCTTCATCTCCGATAACTGCGATGACTCCGCCAATGGCAACCGACCCTGATTCTATTTCAATATGAAGAAGGATGCCTTCAAATGGAGCTTCAAAGTCCATGGTAGCCTTGTCGGTTTCGATTTCGGCAAGTAGGTCTCCGGGTTCAACCTCGTCTCCTATTTTTTTATGCCAAGCGACGATATTGCCTTCTTCCATCGTATCGCTCATGCGGGGCATTCTGATTACTTCTGCCATATTTTACTTTGTAATGATTGTTTCAATTTTGTTCTGCCTTCAAAATGGTTTGAATGCTTGTGTCCTTTTGACCAACAATGGCTATTATGGTGTGAACCGGAACTGCCTTGTCCGTAAGGAGTTGGTAAAGTAGCGTACCTTCTCGGAAAGATTCAAGTTCTATGAGTGCTTTTTCTGTTTCCACTTCTGCCAAAATATCTCCTAAGCTGACCGTTTCACCTGTAAATTTATGCCATTTTATGATTTTTGCGGATTCCATTCCATCACTTAAAAGTGGCATTCGAATAATATCAACTCCTGCTGACCGGTCTAGCTTTGTGTTTTCGTTTTTTTCGATATCATCAAGGACATCTTTAGTGTTTTCCCCTTGTTGTGCGATAATTCCCAAAATGGCATTTGGAAAGGTGACTCCCCTAGGGATTTTAATATAAATCAAAGTGCCATCTTGTTGGGCTTCGATTTCGATGACGGATTTGTCGGTTTCGATTTCGACAATGATATCGCCTTGATTAACGGATTCTCCTTCGTACTTGTGCCACTTCAGCACAGCGACGGGAATCGAATCTTCTCCTAGTTTTGGCACTCTGATAATTTCAGCCATGGCAATTTGAGATTTTAAAGGGGCATGAAAATCAAAAATAGGTCAAAATTGAATGAATTCAATAGATGTTATCACGAAATTTTTTGTATAAAAGACAAATTGTTATTTTGGGAATAGACGAGGCATTCGCCGCAAAGCATAGCCCTAGCTACGTTT
>JAHDCE010000112.1:0-7785 GCA_020630045.1 Saprospiraceae bacterium
ATAATTGGCAAAATGGCGTTCATATTATGAATTATACTAAATTTTAACAGGCTCTGATTGATGAGCGCTAATTGATGGATATGAAGGCAAAAATAATCATTATATCATTTTCATTCTGGTCAATGTCACTGAATGCGATGGTACGGGACACCATACCTCCGGCTGACTCCTTAAAACCAGTGGTGCTGAACTTGCCGGACGGTAAAGAAAAGAAAAACTGGTTTGTCAATATCAAGGAATGGACATCCGAAAAGACAAGTAAAGCCAAAGATTTTCTAAATGATGAAGAACCCAAGCCGTCAAAAGCATTGGGACTTTCGTTAGTCCTACCCGGTGCAGGTCAAGCATACAATGATAAACATTGGAAAATTCCCATTGTTTATGGTGCATTAGGAGGACTGTCATATCTCGTTTCCACCAATTCGAAACTGTACAGAAGGTACAAGCAAGCTTATATCTATCGCCTCGATGAAGATGAAAGTACAATAGATGAATTTGACGGTATTATTACCGATGCCAATGTCATTAGAAGGGAAAGGGACGCCTATCGGAAAAATCTGGAACGAGCTTACGCCGGACTCTTTATCGTCTACATCCTCAATGGAATTGACGCATTCGTCGACGCCCACTTGGACGGATTCAATATTGATGAGGATTTCGGGATGAAACTTCGCCCCTCCATTCGAGAATCAGATATCGGTGGACGGGTTTGGGTATCCGGATTATCATGGTCTATTCCCATAAACCGAGTAGATAAAGAGGTGTTACCCAATAAAGAATTGTTTGAGGAAGAACTAAAATCAGAATAAAATGAGAAATATTGTCATCACAGGAGCGACAAAAGGTATTGGTAGAGCCATCGCCAACTTATTTGCCGGGGAAGGGCAAGTCCGATTGTTCATCAATGCCCGTAATGCGGATGATTTGAACCAGGCGAAAATTGATCTGGAAGCCAAAAATTCCGGTTCGGTGGAAGTGTTTGTAAAGCCCACCGATATGAGTGTGAACGAGGAGGTATTGGCTTTCGCCGAATTCGTGAAAGCGAACTGCCCGACCGCCTTGGATATATTGGTGAATAATGCCGGCGTATTTATTCCCGGTTCCATCCATGAAGAAGAAGAGGGGGCTTTGGAAAAAATGATTCAAACCAACCTGTATAGTGCTTACCACTTGACCCGTGCACTTATCGGAGGTATGAAAAATGCCAAGAAAGGTCATGTCGTGAACATGTGTTCCATTGCCAGTCAAATCGCCTATCCCAATGGAGGTTCTTACAGCATTTCCAAATTTGCGCTCCTAGGGTTTTCAAAGGTATTGAGAGAAGAAATGAAACCCTTTGGTGTCAAAGTGACTTCAATCCTTCCCGGAGCGACCTGGTCCGATTCTTGGGCGGGAGTCGACTTGCCAAGACCCAGATTGATGGAAGCCGATGATATCGCCAAAGTGGTCAGGGCTGCCATCGAATTGGGGGATTCCGCCGTTCTAGAAGATGTAGTCATCCGCCCCCAACTAGGAGATTTGTAGCCCTGAGGACTTTGTAGCCTGTTAATTTTAAGCCTTATTTTCTTCAGTTCTATTTAATTCCTATATTAAGGGTTAATTCTGAATCAGTCATTGTAGCTGTAAGGGAATTACGTATCAAAGGTGTTTGATGCGGGTATCAATAACCAAAGGAAATCACACAGCGGGAATGAATAGCAATTTGAAAAATCAATGGAAAATGGCAAGAGGTATCATTTGTTTGGTTCTCGCTATCGGTGTTTTGTTACCTTTCCAATCCCAGGCTACACACATTGTTGGTGGAGAACTGAATTACCGATGTTTGGGAGACAATAATTATGAAATATCCCTGACGGTTTTTAGGGATTGCTTTAATGGAAACCCTGCAGCATATTTCGATGATCCGGCCTCCGTAGGTTTTTTTGATATCAATAACGACCTGGTCACTTCAGTGGGTACCGGCGGACAAATATTGATAGACCTGATGGAAGACGATACCCTAGATCCGGTACTTTTTGACTCTTGCTTGGTTATTCCGCCGGAAGTATGCGTACATACCACAACTTATGTCCAAACGGTTAATTTACCTCCTATCCCGGGCGGTTACCAATTGGTTTATCAAAGATGCTGTAGGAACCAGACCATTGTCAATATCGTAGATCCGCTTGGAACAGGTGCCACCTATTACAATTATATATCCGAATTCGCCCTTCAAGAGTGTAACTCCAGTGCCGTTTTTAAAGAATGGCCTCCCAATTATATTTGTGCCAACGAGCCCATATTCTTCGACCATTCCGCCATAGATGAGGACGGAGATTCTCTGGTATATGTACTCTGTACTCCGTTCGATGGAGCAACACCCGATCAGCCCCAGCCTCAACCGCCATTCAATCCTCCTTATGATTCCATTACTTGGGTCGATCCACCTTATTCCTTGACGGATATGATGGGCGGGACACCTCTTTCAATCGACCCTGTTACCGGACTGTTGACGGGAACACCGAACACGGTCGGACAATTCGTAGTAGGGGTTTGCGTAGAAGAATACCGGGACGGTGTCTTAATATCGACATCCAAGCGGGATTTCCAATATAATGTAGGGATTTGCGGTGAAGTGATTTCATCCATTTTCGCACCCAATGTTTTTTGTGATGGATTGACTGTCAATTTTGAAAACGAAAGTGAAAATACCGTCGATTTTATATGGGACTTCGGTGATCCGACTACGACCGCCGATATATCCACCCAAATGAGCCCGACTTATACTTACCCCGATACAGGAATGTATACCATTACTTTAATCGCAGGACCCCTAGAAGAATGTTCTGATACATCATATCACCAATTACATATCCTTCCTCCTTCGTTGACAGTGGATTTTGAATATACACTCGGATTTTGTTCGGATACCGTAGTATTGGAATTGGTAGACTTGTCCACAGATACACTCAGTACTCCTGTTTCCTGGGAATGGACCTTGTCCAATGGAGATACTGCGACCGGCGAAACCGCCGAAATCGTAATTGATGATGCTGGTACTTATGTGATAGAATTACAAGTGACTTCCGAAAATGGATGTTCCTTCTCTACCACTCAGACGTTCAATGTTCAAGTGGTGGAACATAATATTCCTGATACCATCGGAATCTGTGCGGGCGACCCGCCCGTGTTCCTGAATCCCGGCGGCGATCCGAATTACATTTATGAATGGTCACCGGCCGGAGGACTCAACAACCCGACCAGTCCGAATCCACAAGCGACGGTCGCCGCTACGACTACCTACTCGGTAATGATAGAAAGCAATGATGGTATATGCGCATTTGAAAAAGAAGTAACCGTATTCGTTCCTGATCCGGTACAAGTTTCCCTTGAGCCCGACCTAGTGATTTGCGAAGAAGAATATTTGATTGAAGCCAATTTTTCATCCAATGTCGAAGATATCGTTTGGGCGTTAGACCCCGGATTTTTCAATACATTGGCATTTGATCAAACGAGCTATCTAGCGGAGGTGCCTGCCGGTACATTCACTACGATTTATGTCCAAGGAACCGACGAATTCGGATGCTCGGAATTCGATCAGCTTACCATTACCTCGGACGCCATTGTCCTTGAATTAGCCGATACGCTAGGAGCTTGTTCAGGAGAACCGGTAGAATTAAACCCAACCGGGAATCCGACTTACACTTATACATGGTCACCATCCGGAGGACTGGACGACCCGAATTCTCCGAATCCCACGGCTACCATTTCCGGAACGACGGTATATACTGTGGATATTCAAAGTTTTGGAGCCTTTTGTTCAGAATCCCAAGAAGTCGTAGTCATTATTCCTCCGGAAGTTTCCGTCGATTTGCCAGATACCGAAGTGCTGTGCGATGCGGAAACATGGGTCGTACCCCAAACCGAAAACATTACCAATTTCGTTTGGTCATTGGAGCCTGATTTTACGCCCGTCATTTCCACCCAAGATTCTGTTTTGGTTGACTTGACCGGTGGCCCTGTTACTGTGTACCTACAAGGGGCGGATGATTTTGGGTGCTCCGCAGTTGATCAAATAGAATTGTCTTCTTCCGGAATTTTTCAATCATTTATAGATACCATTGTCGTTTGTGCCGGAGAAGAAGTATTTATCAATCCTGATGGAAATCCGGAATACAATTATACTTGGACGCCATCGGATGGTTTAGATGATATCAACTCGCCGAATCCCCAAGGAGTCGTTACGGAAACAACGACCTATTTTGTTCATGTTGAAAGTGCGGATGGAGTCTGTGAAAGAGACGAAAAAGTGACGCTTTGGGTTCCTGACCCTGTCGAAGTCAACCTCCCTCCGGATTTCACGGGTTGTGAGGAAACTTACTTGATCCAACCCGGTTGGGTGAACGCATTCGAATATACTTGGGCGACCGATCCGGGTTTTACAGATATTGTTTCCACTGATTCCGAATATTTGGCCGATATCACTTCTCCGATTACACTTTATGTCAGAGGTGAAGACAAATACGGTTGCCAAGCATTTGACCAAATCACTTTGGATTCTGATTTCGCCGATGTTGAAATTACCGGTCTTACGACCGAATGCTTGGATGGTACCGCCTTCGAATGGGAACTGAACGCCATCAATAATAATGTTGATAATGTTTTAACCTATGAATGGTCTCCCCCCGAATTGATATTAAATGGTCAAGGAACTGATCAAGTCATCGCTGAGGCTACCGGAACGGATGAAATCACCCTGGTAGTGGAAAATCAATTCGGTTGTACTGATACTGCTACCTACATTATTGAACCGGTAGAAGTGAGTTTGCCCTCCTTGGTTTTAGAAGGGACGCCGGATAGCATTTATCCTGGAGACATCGTCGATTTGAATATGTTTATCGAAGACGGTGTCACTTATGAATGGGGTGGAGGAGAAGTAGATGATCCTTCCGCTACAAGTACGACAGCACAGCCGTTAGAGACCACCACATATACGGTGACAGTCACAGATGATAGAGGATGTACCAGCACGGCAGAGGTAACCATTTATTTGAAAATGTTCCTTTGTGAAGAACCGTTTTTATTCATCCCGAACGCCTTTACACCGGATGGAGATGGTATGAACGATATATTCCGCATTCGCGGAAATTCAATCACGGATGTTTATCTCATCGTTTACAATCGCTGGGGCGAAAAAGTATTTGAGACCCGTGATTTGGAAACCGGATGGGATGGTACATTCAGAGGTAAACAATTGCCGCCGGATGTGTTTGGATATTATTTGGAAATTGTCTGTTTCGGAGGAGAAGAATTCCGAAAGAAAGGTAATGTTACATTGATTCGTTGATGCCTGCAAAATTAAAAAGATGAGTCGGATAAGATATATTTTAATAATGATTTTTGTGGGGTGGATGTCATCGGTTTCAATGGCACAAGACATTCATTATTCCCAACCCCAACAAGCTCGCCTGCATTTGAGTCCGGCACAAGCGGGACTGATGCCGGCAGATTTTCGAGTAGCCGGTATTTACCGAATGCAGTGGGAAACCGTCCCAGTCCAATACCGGACTTTTGGTTTGGGTTTCGATATGAAAATCATGGATACGGGCAATGCAATATTAGGAGGCGGATTACAATTGGCGAGGGATCAAGCCGGAGACTCCCAGCTTTCTTTGACGCATATCAATTTGTCATTGAATGGCATTCTAAAAATGGGCAAAAACAGTCTTTTGTCCCTCGGATTGGGAGTCGGAATGGGACAACGGTCCTTCGATAGCAATAGCCTGACTTTCGACAACCAATTCAATGGTGATGTTTTCGACCCGGACCGTTCTACCGGGGAAAGTTTTGAAGATACGAATTTTCGATTTTTAGACCTAGGAGCCGGAATCAATTATAGATGGCAAAAATCACGAAGATTAAAATTTGATATTGGATTAAGCGGTTGGCATTTTAATCGTCCCAATCAATCGTTTCTAGGAACGGATGATGTCAAATTGCCTATTCGAATTAATCCTTATTTATTATTGACATTTCCTGCCGGAAAATCATCTGATATATTGATAAGGGGATGGATGCAAAGTCAAAACCCTTACCGGGAATATGTAATGGGAATGGGTTGGAGATATCATATTTCTCAAAAGAAAAGTAGGGAAGTGGCTATTGCGTTTTCTTCCTTGTACCGATTTGACGACGCCATTATTCCTACGATAGAATTGCAATATGGAAGCTGGACCGCCGGGCTTTCATATGATATTAATATCTCTGAATTCAATATCGCGACCGGGGATAGGGGAGGGCCTGAAATATCCTTGGTGTACTTGTTTACCAAAGTAAAACCGATGCCTGAATTCAAGGCATGCCCCATTTTTTAATATTGAAATAAGAAAACCGTGCTGATGAGGATTTACCCGATTACTATAATGATTATATTCTTTTCGTTTTCCTTAGCGGGACAAACCTTTCGCCAGTATGTGAAGGCGGGAGATAAAGCCTTGGGTCGAAAAGACTATTACGCTGCAATGAGTTATTTTAAGGAGGCATTGGAAATCAAGCCCGACCATATAGCGACACGATATAAAACCGCAGAATCCGCAATTGAATTTTCCGCATTCGCCTTAGCGGAAAGACATTATGAATGGATTGCCGGTAAAACAAAAGAAGCCGGGAAATATCCTTTATTGAAATATAAAATCGCTGAGGTAAAAAGAAGTAAAGGGAATTACATAGAAGCGGAAGAATGGTATCGGCGTTTCCTGGAAGAATATGAAGGAGACGAGTCCCTTAGGGATTATGCGGAAATGCAAATGAAATTTTGTTCTAAAGTTTCCGATATGGAATTGAATACCGCCATAAGGGAGGAACAATACGGAAAAGAAATCAATACGAAATTCTCGGAATTCGGCGGTCATCTCCTAGGAGATTCACTGATTTATTCCAGTATGAAATTCAAAGACCCGAATGATGATAGAAACCGGATTTCAAAAATATTAGCTTCGGATGACCCTTGGGAAAACCGGGGTAGGGTACTACGTATTTCAGGTGTTCCAAAAGATAAATTAATCGGAAATCCGACCTTTGACAAAGAAAATAATAAAATGTATTTCACCGTCTGCGAACGAGTGAATACAAAAGACATGAATTGTGATATTTATGAAGCCACATTTTTCAAAAAGAAATGGCGGGCGGAAAAAATGGATAGCCCGGTAAACATAGATGGATATACCAGTACGCAACCCAATTATTCCAATTTTAATAATCAAAGAACTTTATTTTATGCCTCCAATATGCCGGAAGGCCAAGGAGGAATGGATATCTGGTATTTTCCACTTGATGGAAGTGAGGATACACCGATAAATGTAGAAGCCGTCAATACGCCTTATGATGAAATAACACCTTACTTTGACAAAGAAGAAGGAGTGTTATATTTTAGTAGTAACGGTTATGGCAGTTTTGGAGGATTTGATATTTACAATACCGTTTGGGAAAAAGGCCGATGGAATACCATCGAAAACGTAGGCCGACCTTACAATAGTAGTTACAATGACGTTTACTACAGTTTGAACGCGACCGGCGACAAAGCTTTGGTGTCTTCCAACCGCCCGGGAGCCGGAGTTCTGGACAAGGAAGAAGGAGCCTGTTGTAATGACCTTTTCGTATTCGAAAGACCTGAAAGAAAACCGCAACCCAAGCCGGAGCCAAAACCCGAACCCGAACCGGAACCCATTGTAAAAGTCGATCCCAAACCGGAACCGAAGCCCGAACCGGAGCCGGATTTAATTGCAAAAGGAGAAACGCCCAAACCGG
>JAHDCE010000112.1:7885-9671 GCA_020630045.1 Saprospiraceae bacterium
CCGAAGCCCGAACCGGAGCCGGATTTAATTGCAAAAGGAGAAACGCCCAAACCGGAGCCGAAGGTCGTACCGCAGCCCCAGCCAAGACCACAACCACAACCTCGTCCTAGGACGATTGATATCTTACCCGTCAAAGTATATTTTGAAAACGATATGCCTAACAGGGATTCATGGGCGACGACTTCCAATAGTAACTATCAAGATTTATACAATACATATATCGGTCTAGAAAATACTTACGTGAACGGCTACGTTCAAGGTTCCCTCAAAGAGAATGCGCCAAGTGATGGCAATAACGTCACCGACTTTTTCGGCGAAGTCCGAGAAGGATACCAAGACCTACAAGCCTTAACTGATATTTTAGTTTCCGAACTCCAAGCCGGCGGAGCGATGACCGTAGATATTCGTGGTTATACCAGTCCTAGGGCACCTACGAGATATAATGCTAACCTTGCGAAAAGAAGAATCGCTTCCTTGGTGAATTATTTCCGAAATACAAGAGGTGGTGTTTTAGCTCAATATTTGAGAGACGGAAGACTTCAGGTTAAAGAACTTCCACTAGGAGAAACGACCTCGCCATCAGGCATCAGCGACTCCATTCCGGATGAACGGAATTCAATTTACAGCCCGGAAGCATCAAGGGAACGTCGTGTAGAAATCGTCGCCGTAAGGCGGAGTTTTATGTGATTTACTTTAAAATTTCTATATGAATAAAATAGTTGGTCTTATTGTTTTCGCAGCTTTATTATTTACAGCTTGTAAAAAAGACGAGCCGTTTACCCCGGACAATGGAATACCGGTAGTCAAAACAGCAGCATCTTATGCGGTTTTAGTAGATGAAGATGTCGAATACGCTGAAGGGCTGAGTCATAATGAAACAAGCACTTCTCCTTTTGCAATACCCCTAAAACTTGATGTTTATTATCCCGATAATAATTCTACCAATCGACCGGTTTATATGTTCATTCATGGTGGAGGATTTCAAGGCGGTACAAAAGTGAAACCTGAAATTGTCAATATGGCGAATTACTTTGCTTCAAGAGGGTGGGTTTTCGCTTCCATAGATTATAGAACTGCAGAAGATTTAGGAATAATTACAGGAATGACTCCTGAAGGTGTGGTAGAGTACTACAAAGGGGTTGCACCACAAGAATGGATTGATTTCACCATCCTCGGTGCGTCGTCCCCGGATGATGTCCGGACTAGTGTCGCGATGTATGCCGCACAAAGGGATGCCAAAGCGGCCCTCCGTTGGATGGTAGCCAATAAAAGTACTTACAACATCAATACGGACTTCATTACAGTAGGAGGAGCTTCGGCAGGAGCGGTTTCGACTATTGCCCTAGGGATGTCAAACCAGGAAGATTTTAGAGATGAAATTACAATTGCTGACGACCCTACGCTTTCCACTACAAATCCAAGCGAGGCGTTCAATGTGAAAAGTATGGTTTATTTCTGGGGTTCTAACGTGAAATTAGAGTTGTTCGAAGCGATATATGGATGGAATCGATATGACAGTAATGACCCGGAATAATTCATGGCACATGGCACTGCGGATGCTAATCCTACGACTACTTACTCGGAAGCGACGGAGTTAAGTGGCATATACGATTCCATAGGTGTTTATCATGAACTTGTCCCCTTGGAAGGAGCAGGTCATGGGGCATGGGGCGCGACTGTGGACGGCAAAAGCTTATCGGATATGTCTTTTGATTTTCTAGTGGAAAGACAAAACTTGAATGTTGAATAGAGTAGATGTTATCACGAAAAATTGAGTATAGCCAAA
>JAHDCE010000113.1 GCA_020630045.1 Saprospiraceae bacterium
TCTAGAATGGCCGCCGCCCAATTTTCTATCTTTTTATTAGAAAGTGTCTTTTTCCATTTTTCTGCGCTGGTCCTGAGCGGGGCACCTTCTTCGGCGAAGCCAAGTCCATATATCTGTTCAAGTATTCCTACCGCATCATCGGAAATGGTACGACGCATACCATCCGCTTCGGCCAATGGAGTCGTATCCTCCAGCATAGGTACTAGGAAGACGGTCATTTCATGTGAGGGATGAAGTTTGAGGTAATTCAACAACGTGATTTGTTCTTGAACTTCCTTTGACTTGGTTATTTTTTTAAAAATCCCTTTTAATTCTTTTTCTCCCGGAGCTGCAACCAGCACCAAATTCCGCATGTCGAATCCCAAGGGATTTTGCAACAGGTAAGACAAAGCGATATCATTGGATTCCCCATCATCTCCTAGGAGATCGGTGATACTTGACCGAATGTCGTCATCGTATTCAAACCTTCCGATGTCCACTAACATTTCGGTAAATCCATCTCCTTTAAAATGTTCTAATTTGGGTAAATAAAGATGGCTTACACCACCGCCTCCCATCATTTTGAACAAGGAGGCTTTTTTGAGGTATATCCTTAATTTGTTTTTATTTCGAATAATATTCGGCAATTCCCTTGAATAATAGTAGTCCGCTATTTTTGAAATACTAAAGTTAAATGATTCGTTTCTGGAAAGGATAATACCCTCGGTTTCTAGCCAAGTAATCGCAGATAAATCTAATTCGGATGCTAACTTTTTTTCCAATTCCAAACGAAGGTCACGATCGAGTCGGCGATCTTTCAATTTTGTAACGGCCGCCATTTGGTGTTCGGGGATTTTTATTGACATTCCCTCTTCTTCACAGAATTGATGTAAGGAAGATAGTGCATAAAGGTATTGATATCGGAAGGAGGGCAATTGTCCGTTGGACCGCTGTAATATGGAAGCATATTTTTCGCTCAACCCTTCGATCATATAAGGAGGAAAACGGGTTAATCTTCGGTAAGAAGCAAAAGCCGTCGAATCTACTTTATTGGTTAACTTACGAAACAATCGTGAAGCCATCGCTTCGGTTTCTTCCTCCAAATCTTCGTTTACAAAATAGCCGGCAGATTCGTCGAACTCATAATCTTTGTAATGTGCGGCCCAATAAAGCGCATGGTTTTTCAACCATGTGAAATCATTAAAAACCGATTCTTCTAAACCTTTCATGGATCCATCCGCAGCTTTTACTTTTGGTGTAATATGTACAATGGCTTTCAGAAGATCCGCCAGTTTTTCCCTAGGAAAAAAATCATCATTCCTTTTGGCGAATAATATTCCGGAAAGGTAAAATAAAAGCCGGGGGTGCCGGTTCGTTTTAATATCATATAAAAGATTGTCCAGTTCGGGCGTATCTTCTTTTACAAAGCTCAACAGCCGGCCGTAATAATCGATTTCTTCAAAGTAAAAATCAGGATTGGAAACCCATATTGAATCATAGCCGGATAAACGAATATCTTCTAAAGATTCCATTTCTTCCAAGCACACTTTGGTATTGGACAATATTTCTTTAACTGTTTTACCTTCCAATCGCTTATTCAATATCGTAGCCAAAGAGATTCTTGCCGTTTCCGGTTTTATCCCGGGATTTTTCAGGGCTTCCATGACCAGCTCCAAGGCTTCCGTATCGCGATATCCAGAAACCGCGATTAATAAAGGCTGCTTGAAAACCGGTTCACGGGCAGCCGGTATTCCTTGGGGATCGGATAACAGCTCTTGTAACACATATCTGGATTCATACATGTCGAGTCGGATGATTTTTTGAAAAACATCCT
The DNA here is from genome assembly GCA_020630045.1 of Saprospiraceae bacterium. Taxonomy (GTDB): domain Bacteria; phylum Bacteroidota; class Bacteroidia; order Chitinophagales; family Saprospiraceae; genus JAHDCE01. The sequence continues at coordinate 1,814 of JAHDCE010000113.1, forward strand.
CCCAAAACATTTGGGGTTGCCCTTCGCCCGCTCCTTGAACCAGGGCGATCAATCTTTGTAATTCCGCTTGTTTTTTCCCTCTGGAAACAAGTTGCTTTTTTTCCAATTTAAAATCGACTTCCAAGGATTCGGGTGGGGTGATATAAAACACTTCTAAAATGGGAGAATAAGTCAAACTCTCCATATTGGCAACCAAAAACTTATGAAAAGACGCACGGGTCAGCTTTTGTCCTTCGAGGTCGATTATCGTTTTATCTACCCAAAGATGTTTTTGGATGACTCCTTGTACTTGATCTTCATAACCGGGTTCTTCTAGGATCCCCCCTAGTTCTACCAGTGCTCTTCGATTTCCGGTTTTCAAGGCTTCTTCCAGTTCACCTATCAGGATATTGTAATTGGTGATATAAGGTTGTTGAGCTACTGCATTTTGTTCTGCCAAAGAAAAGCATAAAAGAAGTAAAAGTATCGAAACCTTCCCTCGGAACATTCCGAGAAAAGAACGAATGGGATTTCTTTCGTATCCCTGATTGAATATGTCATTTTGGATTTTAATCATCCTGCTCCAAATAACAAAAACGTCTTTTACGTGATAAGAAGCTGTTTTACAGCGACCCTAAACCGATAATGAGCAGGATGCCGGTTTTATGAATCGGTCTTTTGATTCATAAGATTTGACCAATTCTTTGACCATTTGCTTCACCTGATTGGTGAATTCCATGTTCAATATCCACTTATAATACGGCTTATCTGCCGCTAAAGATGCCCCTACGGGTTTTCCATGATATTTTCCAAAATTGAAAATGATGGTTCCATCCTTATCCATTTTCAACTTTTGGGTGGGTTCGACCCATCTCATGTCGTTCACAAAATCATGAAGGGCTTTCATATCGTTTTGAACGGGCTCCTTGATGACTTCATCATCATTTTCCCAATCGACCCCTTCATATTTATCCAACTGTCCCTTCAATACTTCTACCGTCGCTCGGACATCCACCAATGCATCATGGGCATTCTCCATTTTTTTTCCGCAATAAAACTTGTAGGCCGCTCCTAGCGTCCGAGGTTCCATTTTGTAAAAAATACGTTGGGCATCTATAAGGTTTCTTTTAGATATATCCAATTCCATGCCTACTCTCGCAAACTCCTCCATCAACATAGGGACATCGAATCGATTTGAGTTGTATCCTCCTAGATCAGAATGACCTATGAAATCATAAATCTCTTCCGCCAAGTCGCGGAATGACGGTTTGCGGGCAACGTCTTTGGGTGTGATGCCATGAACCGCCATCGCTTCTTCCGAAATTGGAACTCCGGGGTTAATCATCCAACATTTTTCAATGGGTTCCCCTCCTTTTTTGGAGTATTTTATCATCGCCAGTTGGACAATCCGGTCTTTGATAATACTCAACCCGGTGGCTTCAATGTCAAAAAACACAATATCCCGTTGTAATTTGAATTCCATATTTCATTTTTTTTGAAAAAACCTGTAGCAAAAGTGCGAATTATTTCCATATAATTACGCCTGCTAGATACCTACCGACACATACTTTCGTCTAATACTAAGTGAATCTTTGTACCGTTTATTACTAAAACAGATTGTAAGTAACAACCAAATAATAACTTTGCGACTTGACTTATGTTCTTTTTACTTTATACTTCGTTAATTTTTTCAGCAATAGCCCTGCTATTCCTTCAAAAATTGCCTCGTCTAAAATAAAAATTACGATTTTCAAATCGACAACTTATTTTTTGTCTGTTACTAAACGAATTCAATCTACTATATTTACGGCAGTTTTAAATATTAATAATAATGTCATCAACAAATTTAGAAAACCAAAGAAAGTTATTGATTGTAGCGGGGATTATCATCGCGTTACTTGTAGGAACCATTATATTTTTAGTGGTCAACAAATACAATCAAACTGCTGTCATCGAGGAGCAAAAAATCGAATTGGCGGAAGCCCAAAAGCTGAATGATGAGTTGCAGGAAGAATATGATAATGCCATCGCGGAATTGGATGAAGCCCTAGCGGAAAACGAGGGCTTGCGTGATATGATCGAAGAGCAAAAATCGGCATTACTCAAGGAGAAAAATTCGATTTCCAAGCTCATCTCATCCGGTAAAGCTGACAAAAACGCTTTGGCGGAAGCACGGAAACAAATTTCTGAACTACGAGCTCAACAAGAACAGTTCATCGCTAAAATCGATCAACTGGAAAGGGAAAACGCAGATTTGACAGCGGAAAAAACCCAACTTGAAGAAGAAAAGAAATTGGTAGAAGAAGAAGTTATTCGGGAGCGAGAAGAAAAAACAGTCGTCATTGCTGAGAAGGAAGCTATTGAAGAGGAGAAAAAGGATTTGGAAGAAATCAAAGCCGTATTAGAAGAAAAGGTAGACATTGCCTCTGTTGTAAAAGTCAGGGATGTCGGTGTAACCGGATACAAGCTTCGCTCAAGTGGGAAAATGGTCAAAAAGCGTTATGCTAAAAACATCGATGTCCTGAAAATCTGCTACTCGGCCGACGACAATCGAATCGCAGAACCCGGAACCGAAACATTTTTGGTTCGATTGATTTCGCCTTTGGGAACAACTGTTTATGTTGAACCTTTGGGTTCGGGTACTTTCGTCAACAAAGACTTGGAAGAAGAAATCAGGTTCACCAAATCGCAAGAAGTGCCTTATGACGGTGAGTCTGTCGATAAGTGTATGAATTGGAAGCCGGATACGCCTTTTGCCAAAGGGACTTATATTGTTGAGATATTCAACAAAGGATACTAGGCCGGAGCCGGTGACTTCACGCTCAAATAATGATATTCGATGCAGGATGTCGAATTTTTCATTGACAATGTAATCTCGGATAAGACAAAGCAGTTGATGTGGCTCACCCATCAACTGCTTTGTGATTCGATTCCGAGGGTGCAGGCATCTCTGAAGTGGAAAGTGCCTTTTTATTCATTAAAAAAGAACATTTGTTTCTTAAATCCAAAACCGGACTACCTCATTATCGGTTGGATACAAGGAGCGGCATTATCGAATCCGCATGGATTGTTGGTTGGTGAGCAAAAACTCATCCGACATTATATCATCCGAGCGGAAAAGGATATCTTTAGGGAGGAGTTATCTTGGATTATCAATGAAGCGGTAATGCTCGACCCATCCAATAAAACTCGATAAATTTTAAAATGACCACAGTGGAAGAGAAGGAAAAAGAAGAATTCATAAATCCGATTGACCCGGACAAAATTGCGGAAAACCCACATTTGTTACCCTACGCACATACGGTAGGCGGGGCGGTCATAAAACCGATTGACAAAGGTAGGGTAAAAGGCCTGGCGCTTTCCGCTATGTATGAGCAGACCAATACCCAACTGGATCAAATCAGAGAGCAGGTAGAGTTACTGGCTTTACAAGCGCAAAAAATTCACAAGCGAGTAGAGATGTCTGAAAAAATCTACTTGGCGGAAATGAATTTCAAACCCCTTATCGGACATACCTATTACCTTTATGAAAGGAAGAATGGAAAATTCGTCCTTTCTATGGTCGCACCATATGAGTGGGGACGTTCATGTCCATATTCTTACAATGCGACTGTCAAACTTTTATCTGATCACACTTGGGATATTTTAGATGAGTGAAAAGCTATAGAACCAAAAAAGAAGCGGAATCCGATCTTGGAAAATTCGGGTTTTTCCATGACAAAGCCCATGATAGTATTATAGGAGATGCTGATTACCTGTGTGGGTTTTCTTTATTTCATGAGCGTCAGTTCTTAGAAGAGTATTTCATAAAAAACCTTGGTTATTTTACGATAAAATTCAGGCCGAAGGGTTTAGAGTTCATTTATTTCCGAGTCATGTCGGCGACCTTTAGATTGGGTTTGAAATTTTCGGAGTTATATTATGTGAAGATTGAAACTCGTTCTCAAATCCAAAACGACAAGCAAAACTCCCCGGTTTACAAAGCCACTTTGAGCGAACGGATGAATGCCAGAGTATTCCATATATTGGATTGCCTGCTTGACAATTCTCCTCCGGTAGAGGGTTCGGTTCCTCAAAATGTTTTGACCATTTGCTACTTGGACGATGAAAAGAAAGAGCGTTATTTATTGTTCTCCATCAAGGACAAATATCGTTCGAAAATCAGTAATTTATTTGAAAAACATGCTCCGCATGATTTCATTCTGCCCTATGTAGAAAACAAGGAAGATGTACTAGAAAAACCCGAGAAAAAGACACCAAAGGATAAGCCTCAATCCAGTATCGCGGATGAAATCCTAAAACTCAAGCAACTTTGTGACGAAGGAATCATCACTGAAGATGAATTCATTTTGGCAAAAAAGAAATTATTGGAATAATTCCAGACCCTCAATCTTATGAAATCGAATCGTCTCATCGTACTGGCCTTATTGTTATTCGGATGTTGTTTCATGCTTGAAGGACAAACCCGTGATTCGATAAAAATCAGCTTGCTTACTTACTCCGCCGGTGAATCCATCGAGACCGGGTTCGGACACAGTGCCGTTCGAGTAGTGAATTATACCAATAAGAATGATGTCATTTACAATTACGGGACTTATGATTTTAGCGCACCGAATTTTTTATGGAATTTCATAAAAGGAAAATTAAATTACCAACTCAGTAAAGGCAATACCAGGAGAACCTTATTCTACTACAAAAACAATACTGACCGTTTTATCATTGAGCAAGATTTCCTACTGACACAGGAAAAGGCACATGAATTATTGACATTCCTAGACAACAATCATCTACCTGATAATAGAAATTATCTCTATGATTTCTTCTTCGACAATTGTGCTACCCGAATCAGGGATTTAGTAGAAGAAAAAGCGGCATCCAAACCGGATTGGGAGTCCGGTGTCAACTCGGAGAGATTGACCTTTCGACAATTGATTTCGGAATCCGTTTCCGGAACTCACCCTTGGAATTATTTTGGTATCGACCTGCTGTTCGGTATGCCTACGGATAAAAAAGCCACAAGAAGGGACTACATGTTTTTGCCTGATTATTTATCGGATATCATGGCCACTAATTTAAAAGGGAACGATATTTCACTAGGAGAAAAAAAATTGCTGCTAGATAATGAAAATTACGGCAAAGACATTAAAAGTGAATCCTGGTTCACGCCTTTCATTTGTTTCGGAATCATCTGCTTGATCATCTCCTTACTTACATTGATTTTCGGACACAATAGGTTTTTAGCGATATGGGACACCAGCCTATTTTTCATTTTGGGAATTGTGGGTTGTTTCTTGTTATTCATGTGGTTCGGCACAGATCACTCGGTGACAAAAAACAATTTAAATATTGTTTGGGCGAACCCGTTATATCTCATCCTCGCTTTTGGAGCGGCCACCAAGAATGAAAAATGGAGAAAAGTCTTATATAACCTTTCTTTCTTCACATGTATTTTCATTCTTGGCATTTGGAACTTCTCTATCCAAGGGTTTAATATCGGAATCCTTCCGATTATCATCATGATTTTGATTCGCAGCGTAGCGGTTCTCATGCGCTTGTTTATCTATAAAAACAGGCCGTAATCTCCTTCATTTTCCTTTGGTAGCGTCATAAATTTCGGGGTGATTTTTTGATTAGGTTTCAAAAACGTATTTTTACCCGAAGCAGGCTAAGTACACTGTAAACTACGAACTCGTTTAAGCGCTCATGTAGCTATTCTTAAACAAGTTTTATTTTATGAATTTAAACCAGGTCATGAGGAAAGTATTTCACCTACCGCACTGTAAAACTTGTCAAAAGGTAATCGCCGAATTAGGCATATCAGCCGATGATTTCGAATTGCAAAATATCAAGGAAAAACACATTTCCGCCAAGGAATTGGACTTTTTGAAAAAAGAGGTGGGTTCTTATGAGGAATTGTTTAACCGGAGATCCATGAAATATCGAAGTCAAGGACTCAAGGACAAAGAAATAGACGAAAAAGAATACAGGAAGTTGATATTGGGCGAATACACTTTTTTGAAACGCCCGACCATTGTCATTGACGACCAAGTCTTTTTATGTACCAATAAAAAAGCTGTCGCCGCTGCCAAGGAGGCTTTATAGTTCACTTTAGAAGCTGTACTTCGTGAAATATAATCATGCGATTTTCCCGAAAGGGATATTTTTGGACCAATAACTTATACTTTGACGGACAACCTAGCACCTAATAACGGAAAGATTCTCCAATCATGGAATGGAGAACCACTCCACCCTTCCCCATTGAGGCGAACGGAAGTGAAAGACCATGTCATCCCAGATTTAGAAACGTGGCCCGTCAATCGTTTGTATAAAAACAAAAAGGAATTGGCCAGGGAGTTGACGGAGTTCACACTGTCTCACATCACAGGTATGCCGCCCGAGGTGGTTTCTAATATGATCGCCCGTGCCGCCTATTTGGAAATGATGCGGATTAAAGAAGAGCCTTGGAAGGTAGACCCGAAAGATGAGATGCGGTTCTGGAAAAAAACCAGGAAAATTTTGGCGACTTCCGCCTTGGACAAATCGCCTGCCGAGGCGGCTGTTGCGAATGAAAAGCTGCTTCGCAAAATCATCGACAGGTACTCCACGGAAATCGTAGGAGGATTCAAGGTCAAAACTTATCATTTCGCCAATCGGTTTTTAACCGCGTTTTTTAAAGTCATTTTCAATACCGCATCCTTACCCAAAGCAGGATTCGGAAACCGAAAAGAATTGGCCGAACGGATTAAAGTATATGGCGAAGTCGACCGGATGCGGAAATTGTTCCAACATGGTTCGGTGATATTGGTGCCAACGCATTTTAGCAACCTGGATTCCATCGTAATCGGATACGGATTGGAATCGGTTTGTGGAGTCCCCGCCTTCACTTATGGTGCCGGTTTGAATTTGTTTAATAATAAAATCGTAGGACGTTACATGAGTCGGTTAGGGGCTTATCGTGTCGACCGACGCAAGAAAAACAAAATCTATTTACATACCCTCAAAGGAATGTCCAACTTGGCCATTCAAAGGGGAACCAACTGTCTTTTCTTTCCGGGAGGAACCCGATCGCGGTCTGGCAAATTAGAAACGCACCTCAAAAAAGGATTGATCGGATCGGGCATCGAAGCCCAGCGAATCATGTTGGAAAAGGGTTACAAGCGAAAAGTGTTTTTCGTGCCTGTCGTCATCGGTTACAACTTCGTACTTGAGGCCAAAAGTTTAATCCGCCAACACTTGCGGCAAACCGGACAAGAAATGTTCTTTTCCGCTCCTAAGGATGAGTCTAGGAATTTTGGTAAGATTTTGCGCTTTATCACTCAATATGCTTCTCGAAGTTCAGAAATCACTTTCTCCTTCGGACAACCATTCGACGTCCTAGGAAATTATGTGGATGACGAAGGTCGCAGTTTGAATAAAAACGGAAGTCCGATTGACATCTCCGGCTATTTCATGTGGAATGATAAAATCAATGCGGATCAACAACGTGAACGAGAATACACCAACCGAATAGCTGATAAAATCGTAGAGCATTATCATAAGGACAATATCGTAATGAGCAGTCACTTGGTCGCACATACAGCTTTCCAATTGTTTCAAAAAGATTTTCCGGGATTAGATGTATATGGTTTGCTCCGACTTCCTTCGGATAACTTCAAGTGCAGTTATGCGGATTTTTGTCAAGCGATAGACCGCAAAAGAAACCAACTGTTCGAAATGGAGCGACAAGGCAAGCTCCAGCTCGCCGAAGAATTGAGATGGAACACGGAAGATTTGGTAAAAGATGGCGTGTCCAATATCGGATTGTACCACGCCAAAAATCCCCTAGGATTTGATAAATCCGCAAGCAACGGACTCATGAGCC
>JAHDCE010000711.1 GCA_020630045.1 Saprospiraceae bacterium
CCGCTAAAGTCCTGTAAGATGACAAATCGATTAGCCATTCGTAGCTTCCTCCTCCTAAGTTCGTTTTTACAGGAGCAGTATTTAGGCTGGATGAATAACTTGTAGATCCATGTGTTCCATCAATATCATAAAAAGTAAATGTGCCGTCCAAGAAATTGAATATGTCGTGTCCGGGCTCCGCCGTATATTTTATTTTGGCGAATAGATTATCTGACAATGTATCAACGATACTTCCTTTCAATACCCACTGTACCGTATCATATGGAGCGATTTTGTCCAAGGCATGAATAGCCGGATCAAGAACGACCCTTGTCGTCATGTTATCGTCTGTCCATCCGGCGGTTGTCCGATATGAAGTGAATGAGTTGATGGTAGCTCCCCGACATCCCGGAAGGGGGCATTGTGGTACAGCTGTAATATCCACGCAATGGAAGACTTCCTCATAGCAGTCTTTACATTCATATACCGTTTCGAATTTGACACTGACCGGATTCGCGCCATCCCATTCGGAACAATCAAATTTAAAAGGGAAGGTAAACCAATTGAATTCATTTCGATTGATGCTATAAAATACGGTATCATTGGACTGATACAATTGTGGATCGAATCCTGAGAAATGTGCATCGGTGGTAGGTGAGTCATCAAGGAGAACACCCGGCGGCAAAATAGCCCTTACCGTCCATGACACACCGTCTCCTGTCGTGGAGTTATTGCCATCGCATTTTAGATTATTCGAAATGAAGAGATTGGGTTTGATTCTGATATTGAATGAACCTCCGTCAACAATGTCCGATGGACTTTCGGTAAGTGTGGTTTCATTGTCTCTATTGATATAGCACAAATTGAAAATCAAACGTTCCGGGATTTGGTCCGCTCCACATTGGTTACCCCAGTTGGCATCCATCATTACGAATTCCGTTCCTACATATTCCACCTTTCCTAATCCGCAGTCATGGTCAGGAGGAGAAATAGAGACATCAAAACTGATTTTGATGGTATCTCCCGGTGCCAAGTCGTCAAAGAATCCGTCACCGTCTAAATCTTGTAACCCTCCTACGCCATCTGGATCTGAGGTGAAATGATTGGGTGGAAGGTATTCCAAATCAGAACTATAAGTTCCAGTTATTTGAGGTAATGTGACAGATTGTCCGTTCAATTGGAAGTTCGAAAAAAAGCGGGCACCCGTTCGGGAAGTTCCCCATAATTGGATATCGGAAAGGGTAGAAGTAGAAGAAGTTCCTCCTAGGCCGATAAAAGCAATGATGTCTTTCGCGAAATCTTCCGGATCATCACCATTGTTAATGATATAAGCTTCATGTCTTTCAGGCTTGCAAAAGTCTAGGTCATCTCCTGATATTTCCTTGATTTCGATTGATGGGCCACCATTGGTAATACCGATACTAGTGGTCTTTTCACCTGATGGATTACAAGGAGTTCCTGCTTCTCCATAATAAATATCCAAATTTGACCTTAACTCTGCCAGCGTTCCGCAAATTAAAGGGCGGACATCATATTTTAATCTAAAACTTTCATCTTTTTCAAAGA
>JAHDCE010000114.1 GCA_020630045.1 Saprospiraceae bacterium
AAAACAAAAATACCACTGAAAATCATTATTCGATTACTTTTGTCCAGGTACTTAAATTACGACTTCCAATATAAAAACAGTAATAACTATGGGATACAAACAAGGAAAAAATGTTCCTCCAATGGAGCGTGAACTCAAATATCTTTTAGCTGACCTTTGCGTCATATGGGGTTTTTGCATACCTTCTGAAGACATTGAAGAAATTTCAACTGCGGAATATTACTATGCAGACAACTTTGCAAAAGATGTGGTCGAATCAGATGGCATGAATCCGGAAAGTGAAATAAAATGGGTAAAACGGATAGCTAAAAGATTCACGGAAAGGTTTGGCAGTGATGAAATTGATGTTTCTACTTTCGTGGATCGAGTAAGGGATGTTAAGGAAAACTGGAATACATACTAGACTCACATCAAATTCCGAGCCTGTTAAAATTCAACTTTAATGCCTATCAGCATTCTGACACCAACAAGAAAGAGAACCTCATCCGGGTTTAATGTTTATAGCCATTATTGCAATATAAATTTGCGCCCATAGGGGGCCGCCTAAAATGGTGTGGAATCAGGCAGCCCCTACGGACCGAGATGATATTTACATTTGCAGGCTATAAACATTCGTCTCCTAAGGGAGATGTATTATTGGCATAAGATTTCGGATAGTCATTTTAGTTTTTTATTACAATACACTGCAAACTAAATAATATTAAATTTTGAAAACATTCCCAACCTATCTTCTATTGGCTTTATTATTTTTGGTCGGTTGCACCGGTTTAAAAACGAAAAGAAGTTCAATTGTCCCTATTGACGTTAAAATCAGCGGCACCTATTCCAATACGCCCTATTACAATAATATACCGCTTCGAGACACCATGAGTTTGCTCGAAATATTCAATATCAAAGAAAAAGAAGCGGATGAAGTACACATCGAATTCAAGGACGAAGATCATCTCATATTGTCTTTTTATGAGTCGGCGGATTCGATATCTCAAAAAGTAAAAACCGAAATTGTTTTTCCGGGTCGTTTTGTAAAAGGTAATTTTTTCGAAATTGAATTTAAAAATAACAAGTTGGTCATTCCATTAATTTATGGATGGCGGGATATTGACAGATTGCGAATCGGCATGTTATATGGAGGCGATTTAGTCGTGGATAAAAAGTTCGCCGACGATAGTTTTGTTTTCATTTTCGGTGGAGGATATGGATATCGATTTCAAAGTTATTTTAGGGTTATGGAATAAATATTTGTCCACTTTTCATGAAGACCTTTCACAACAACTCTGCCTTGAATTTTCGTTACGCAATTTGGCGGCGTCTCTCTAATCTGCCTTAATTCGACATAAAACAAAAGCCAAACAAGCAACCTCCTATTCATATCGATGTCTGGTTTAGTTGTAGACCAACTGCAAACTTGATATGAAATTCACGAAAATAACGTTGACCATTTCTTAAAATTTGAAATTCAGGAAACGGTTATACTCGAAATTAAATCCAACTTTATGAAAATTCAAACTTTATTTTTCATTGTATCCGCATTGATATTATTCACACAATGTTCGGAGGTTTCGCAGGGCGATACACCTGAAATCGTCGCTCCGAAATCGGCGGATGAAAAAGCTATCGAAGGCGTGATTCAAAATTATTTTGATGGTTGGTTGACCGGTGACACAACATTAATCGGAGGTGCGATGCACAGTTCTTGTCATTTGAAATTCGTACGAGATGGCAAAATAGAAATGCGAAGCCGAAATCAATATTTAAGTAATTTCAAACCCCGTCCTCGATTGGCGAATGCAGAAGGAAGGATTATTTCTATTGGAATAACGAGAACGGCAGCGGAAGCGGAAGTCGAGCTGGAAACCGAGAATCGTTTGTTTACGGATTATTTCAATTTATTGAAAGAAGGAGACCGTTGGTATATTACGGATAAGGTATCTACTAATATTGCGAAGGGAGATGATTAGCAAGTATCTTAATCCAATATTAGTATTGGATTTACGACTACTTCCTTTCCTCCTTGGAGTTTTAAATAATAGGTTCCGGGAGGTAAGGGTGTTATCCATTCTATCGTCCGTTGGTTTTCGATGAACGCGGTTTTCATCAGGCGACCATCCGAGCTGAACAATGAAAGTGTTTCAAAACCCGCTTGACCCCAAGTAATATTAAAGACCCCATTATTGGGATTAGGGGTAATTGATATATCAATATGACTATCGGCTTCATCCAAAGATGTACTGACAGCTTCACAGCCTTCGGAGCGGGCGAAGTCCCAAATGGAAGTCCAAATTCCTCCTAGGGCGGCTTCTCCGTTCGTGAGTAATATTACACCTATATCATCTTGTGGATTAAAGCCAATATCTGTACGAACACCTTGGTCTCCTCCGTTATGTGCCCATATCGGATATCCGGATATATAGTTCAAGTTCCAAGTCAAACCCATACTAAAATCGACCGGTGTCAATAATTGTACGGTGGAAGCATCGAGCACTTCGGTTTCCGTTTCCGCCAACACACCATCATTCATATATGTATTGAGGTAATTCGCCAAGTCGCGTGGCGTAGAACGAAGTTGTCCGTCCGGGTAATCGGAATAGCCGTAATGTCCGATTTCCACATGTTCGGCCGCACCCGAATCGTACCAATAAGGCATAGCCAATCGGGATTGGTCAATTTCCGAAAGGAACCAACCTGTATCGTTCATTTCCATCGGACTGAATATTTTCGTATTGCAATATTCATTGAAAGGTTGTCCTGAAATGACTTCTACTAAATACCCGAGTAAGGCGACTCCTATATTGCTATAATGATATTCGGTGCCGGGAGCTACGGAATAAAAATTATTGGAAGAATCATAATCAGCTCCAGCCTTATCTAAATAATTGAATAAAAAATCACCAAGTGGTGTGGTGGGATCTCCATCCGAGTAAGGCATCAAGCTCCAATTGTCCTTGATGGATGAATAGTGATTGAGTAATTGTCGAAAGGTAATCGGAGACGAAGGGTAACCCGGAATGGTAACTTGAAAGGGAGCCGGCAAATATAAATTGGCATCGTCATCGAGTTCGAAATGACCCTCTTCATGCAATTTCATGGCTGCTGTTGCGGTCATCGTTTTTGAAACAGATGCCAGCATAAAAATCGTGGATGCATCTACTTGGCGTCCCTCAGCGATGTTTGCCATACCAAAATATCCTTCCCAGCAGATTTCTCCTTCTTTGACGACTAATGCCGCCAATCCGGGAATTTGATTTTCGTTGATTTGTTCTTGTATGAACATTTCCAATTCGTCTGTTTGAGCAAACAAGTTTGTTGTCCAAACACTACAAAACAACAAGAATACAATGGTAATCAATCGCATCATAACTTATTCAATTTTTCAATGGTCAATGGTGCCCCTTCTTCTAGTATTCGAATAAAATATATTCCGGAAGGCAAATTTGACACATCCCATTTTAAGTTTTGTGAGCCGGTTATTTCTCCTAGCGTTTTGGTTTCTAACAAACGCCCGAATTTATCAATTAATTCGACGGAATAATAGATGTTCCCTTAAACGTAGCTAGTGCTATGCTTTGCCACGAATGCCTCGTTGATTCCCAAAATAACGATTCGTCTTTCATACAAAAAATTTCGTGATAACATCTAATGAAAAAGCAAAAGTCCGAAAAAAAGGACTTTTAATAGAAACATGCAGCATTTGAATTTGACAGTGGGTTCTATATTCTAGAACATTGTTTTGGCCAGGCACACTATTTCACCCGAAAACCCTTGACATGATGAAGTCTTATATCGCCTTATTGTTTTTATACAGTTTTGTCCAAACTACTCTTTTGTCCAGTGAATTGAAAACGTGTTCTTGTGACCCTCAAAGTGATTCATTGGAATTAGTGAATTTGTATCAAAACAGCGGAGGGGAAGATTGGACATTTTTCGGAAATGGTTTTGCGGACTATGATCCGGTGACCCAATCCACATCATTCAATTCTTATGTACCGAATGAAGAAAACATGTGGGATTTCTCCCAGCCCTTTTCGAGTTGGTATGGTGTCAAAACCAATGCTTCCGGATGTGTAGAAGAATTGATATTGGACAATTGTAACCTGACCGGAGTATTTCCTGATTTGCAATTGCCTGACTTGGTTGAATTGCATTTAGAGTCCAATAAATTGACTGGAAGCATTCCGGATTTGACAGGTGTTCTTAATTTGGAATATCTTAATTGTGGGGCGAACGAACTGTCCGGAACCATCAAGGACTTTACAAATACCCCCCAACTGATTTACTATCGTTGTTTTCAGAATGCCCTTACCGGTAATATTCCAGATTTCGTTCATCTTCCCGATTTAATCTTTTTCGATTGTTCAGGCAATATGTTAGCCGGCAACATTCCCGATTTTTCAAACCTCCCAAATTTATCAGGTTTTGAATGTTCTCTCAACCAATTGACAGGGGACATTCCGGATTTTTCAAACCTTCCGAATTTGACGCTTCTTGAATGTTCCCGAAACCTATTAACCGGTAGTATTCCGGATTTTTCGAATCTCCCGAATTTGTGGGCCTTGGAATGTACCCAAAATCAATTGACCGGCAACATTCCCGATTTCTCGAACCTTCCGAACTTGTCAAGTTTCGGATGTTCCCAGAACCAATTGACAGGCGGCATTCCGGATTTTTTGAACCTCACGAATTTGTCAAGTTTCGGATGTTACCAAAACCAATTGACCGGTAGTATTCCAGATTTTTCAAACCTTCCGAAATTAGCAGATTTTTCTTGTGCTTCGAATCAACTATCCGGTAGCATTCCGGATTTTTCAAACCTTCCGAATCTATGGATTTTAGATTGCTCCACCAATCAATTGACAGGTAGTATTCCAGACTTTTCAAACCTTTCTCAACTGTCATGGTTCTTTTGCCTCGACAATCGATTAACGGGTAGTATTCCGGATTTTTCAAATCTTCCTTATTTAAGCGAAGTTTACATTTTCAAGAATGAACTATCGGGGACCGTTCCGGATTTTACGGACAATTGTCCATACTTAAATATCCTTGATATCCGGTTCAATCAATTCACTTTTGAAGATATACTACCCTATTTTGATGAAACTATTATCTTGGCAGGATACTATGAATATGAGGAACAAGATACTATTTTCCATCCGGCGAGTTATGCCGCCCTTGAAGGGGAATCACTGACCATTGACCTAGAAATCGATGAAGGCATAGAGGACAATATATATAGTTGGTATAAGAATGGTGTTTTTTGGGATAATATTATCGGGAATAATGACTTGGAGTTTTCAAACATTTCCCTTTCAGATGCCGGAACATACGAAGCTGTTGTTTTTAATCCGAATTGTAATATGGTATTGTATTCCCACCAAATCGAAGTCGTGGTCGATACGTGGGAAGTTTGCGAATCGGGACCTTCCGGAATCGGCCACGACATGCTCACCAATACTTCTGTAAGGATTACTTGGGATCCTGTTCCAGGTGCTACCAACTATCAAGTTCGTTACCGTAAAAAAACAATTGATAATAGCGATCCGTGGACGACTGTGGGGACTGGTGGACCGAATTCGGTCAAAACGATTTCGGGACTGGATGATTTCCGCATTTATGAATATCGAGTTAGGGCATATTGCAATGATGCATGGGGTAATTATTCAGAATTGTATAGGTTTTATGCTAGCACCTGCGATTATCCTGATTTATCTTCCTTCCAATTCACTTATCCCCAACCAGGGAAAGTCCGCATTGAATGGGCACTAGTTGATGATGCCACGAAATACCAAATCCGTTACCGCGAACAAACGGGCGGTTCTTGGAGCACAGTAGGAACGACACCCGGTAATAATTTTAAAACCATTTCGGGCTTAAACGCCGGAACGACCTACGAATTCCGCATCCGTTCTTATTGCAGTTCCTTTTGGTCGCAATACAGTTATCTTCCGGACACACCCACTTTCACTACGCCGAGGTCTTGGGCAAGGATTAATAAAACCGGTCTCTTGGAAGGAATAAAAGTTTTTCCGAACCCGGTTTCAGATGTGCTTTATATTGAATTACCGATTCGAGAGACAAGTACGTTTTATCAGGTTTTTGATGTATTTGGTCGCATCTTGGAACAAGGAGAAATCCAACAGAGAGCAAACAGTTTTGTACTGGCGACCACAAAATGGCAGGAAGGAACTTACTTCATCCGATTTGAAGAGAAGGGTAAAGAAACTATCATTCAGAAAATCGTAAAATAGGTAAAGTAAATCCAGAGTACTCAGTATTTGATAAGAAACGAAAAACGGGTGGAATGCTATCGCATTCTACCCGTTTTCAATTTTCCCGGAAGGGAATATTAAATACATTATAATCTTAGTACTAAACTGTAACTCCTAGAGCGGCAGCCATTGTTTTTCCAATTTCAGCGGGAGAACTAACGACATGGATGCCACATTCTGCCATGATACGCATTTTGGCTTCGGCGGTATCTTCATCGCCTCCGATGATGGCACCGGCGTGTCCCATGGTACGTCCTTTAGGAGCGGTCTGTCCGGCGATGAAACCGACGACAGGTTTTGTACCGTGCTCCTTGATCCAGCGAGCGGCTTCGGCTTCCATGCCACCACCGATTTCACCGATCATGACGATTCCGTCCGTCTCCGGATCGTTCATCAATAGTTCGACGGCTTCTTTGGTGGTTGTCCCTACGATTGGGTCACCTCCGATACCGATACAAGTAGATTGTCCCATGCCCGCTTTGGTGACTTGGTCAACCGCTTCATAAGTCAATGTACCTGAACGGGAAACGATACCGATGCGTCCGGGATTGTGAATGAATCCGGGCATGATGCCTACTTTGGCTTCACCGGGAGTCATGACGCCAGGACAGTTCGGCCCTACTAATCGACAGTCAAATTTGCCTAGGTAAGATTTTACCTTGACCATATCTTGAACAGGAATCCCTTCGGTGATACAGATGATTACTTTGATACCTGCCGAAGCGGCTTCCATGATCGCGTCTCCGGCGAATCTTGGTGGAACGAAGATGATACTGGTATCAGCTCCCGCTTTATCGACGGCTTCTTGTACCGTATTGAATACCGGGCGGTCTAGATGTGTCATCCCTCCTTTTCCAGGTGTTACCCCTCCTACTACGGGAGTTCCGTATTCGATCATTTGTCCGGCATGGAAAGTTCCTTCTTTACCGGTGAATCCTTGTACGATGATTTTCGAATTTTTGTTGACTAGTACGGACATTTTTTAATGTTGGTTTATTTATTGGTATTCGCCTTACGGCGAATCCAAATTGATAAATGCAATTTTATTTTTCCCGGAAGGGATCTTCTTCTTCGACAATTATGAATACGTCTTCATCCGCTTTTTTCATGTAATAATGTTCGCGGGCGTATTTTTCGATATTCTTTTCATTGTCGGCTCTATCAGTTTCGACTTCTTCTAGTTTTTGCTCGTAGTATTTCTTTTTGTCTTCTAGCTCTTCGAGTGTTTGTCCTAGCTCCCATTGGATGAGCGGATTAACTCGATTGACAAAAAAGAGAATGAACAGAAATACAACCAGTACAATAAAGTACTTGTTTTTGACCGGTGCGGGCAATTTATCAATAATAGGTTGTATTGGATTCGTCCTTCTTGCCATTCCTCTCGCTTATACTCCCGCAAATGTACGGAATTTTGAGGGTGGTTTCAAATAGAATCCCCCTAGGGGGTCAATTCGCCTTAGGGGATTCTGATTTTTATTTTTTCAAGACACTCATTCCCGGGTAGTAAGCCATTGGACCGAGTTCTTCTTCGATACGCAACAAGCGGTTGTACTTCGCCACACGATCGGAGCGGGAAGCGGAACCGGTTTTGATTTGTCCGGTATTGAGCGCGACCGCCAAATCGGCGATGGTGGTGTCTTCCGTTTCGCCTGATCGGTGGCTCATTACGCTAGTAAATGCATTTCGTTTTGCTAGGGAAACCGCCTCGATTGTTTCCGTCAAGGAACCGATTTGATTCACTTTAATGAGAATGGAGTTGGCTGATTTTTCGTCAATTCCCCTTTGTAGCCTTTGGGTATTTGTTACGAACAAATCGTCGCCGACCAACTGGATCCGGTCTCCGATGGAGGCGGTGAGTTTATTCCATCCGTTCCAATCATCTTCGTGTAATCCATCTTCGATGGAAGCGATGGGATACTTAGAAGTCCAATCGGTCCAATAAGCGACCATTTCTTCGGAAGAAAGTTTTCGGTTGTCGGATTGGTGGAAGTGATAGATTTTCGCCTCTTCATCATAAAACTCGGAAGCGGCGGCATCCATAGCGATGAAGATATCTTCACCCGGGCGATAACCGGCTTTTTCAATTGCAGCCAATACGGTTTCGATAGCTTCTTCATTGGATTTCATGTTAGGAGCAAATCCTCCTTCATCTCCCACATTCGTGGAATATCCTTTTGAGCTAATGACTTTTTTGAGGTGGTGAAATACCTCCGTTCCCATCCGAAGTCCTTCAGAAAAAGTATCGGCACCGACCGGCATGATCATAAATTCCTGAAAGTCGATGCTGTTGTCAGCGTGTGAACCTCCGTTTAGGATATTCATCATGGGAACCGGCATGGTAGCCGCGTTGACTCCTCCGACATAACGATACAAAGGAAGCCCACATTCCATTGCTGCCGCTTTGGCGACCGCTAGTGAAACTCCTAGGATTGCGTTAGCTCCTAATTTGGATTTATTGGGTGTTCCGTCCACTTCGATCATAACGGCATCTATCAATCGTTGGTCGATGACATCTAGGCCGTCAATTTCCGGATGAATGATTTCTTCTACATTGGCAACGGCATTTAGTACGCCTTTGCCCATATATCTATTCGGGTCTTTATCCCTCAATTCTACTGCTTCGTATTTTCCGGTTGAAGCACCGGAAGGAACAGCAGCACGACCGATGGCTCCTTCTTCTGTCAGTACTTCGACTTCAACAGTCGGATTGCCTCTTGAGTCAAGGATTTCCCTTGCGATCAAATCAATGATTTCACTCATTGTGTTTTTGATTTTTTATAGGAATGTCCTTTTCCGAAAGGAAAACAGGAATCATTCCAGTTTGATAATTTTGAATTATTTCAACATATCGACGAATTCGTCGAATAGATAATTTGAGTCATGTGGCCCGGGCGCCGCTTCCGGGTGATATTGAACGGAAAACGCTTTTTTGCCTTTGACACGAATACCTTCAATGGTATCATCATTGAGGTTGAGGTGTGTGATTTCAACCTTGTCTGAATTGGATTTAATCGCATCGGGACTTACTCCGAAGCCATGATTTTGGCTTGTAATTTCACACTTCCCAGTCAGTAAATTCTTGACGGGATGGTTGATGCCACGATGACCATGGTGCATTTTATATGTAGGAATATCTACTGCGAGCGCCAGTATTTGGTGTCCTAGGCATATGCCGAATACCGGTTGGTCATCTGCTAGAATTTTCTTCGTGTTTTCTACTGCATATTCCATAGTGGCGGGATCACCCGGGCCATTTGAAAGAAAATAACCATCGGGGTTCCATTTTTTTACTTCTTCGTAGGGTGTTTTAGCTGGAAAAACTTTGACTTGGGCACCTCGTTTGGTGAAGTTTCTAAGGATATTC
>JAHDCE010000712.1 GCA_020630045.1 Saprospiraceae bacterium
AATCAACATTGTCAAAAAACAAATTCCATAATCCGGCTTTCTTTTTTCCTTGGATCGCCTATCTCCTCGTCGGTACGATTGCTCTGATGTTTCTAGAAAAAGGAGATCTTTTGATAGCGTTTTCGAATCACCGCACTCCCTTCCTGGATAAGTTTTTTATTTATGGCACTCAACTGGGGGAAGAAATCGTATATGTCATTATCGGACTATCATTATTATTCGTGAGATTCCGCTATACACTGATGATTCCCGCTATGGGTCTGTCCCTAATGATATTCAGTTTCGTCTCGAAGGCCATTTTCGCACATCCACGACCCAAAAATTACTACACGGATCTAGGAATCATAGACACCATCAATACTGTCGAAGGAATGGGAATGATTTCCGGATTAACCAGTTTTCCATCCGGGCACACCATGTCCGGATTCGCACTTTTCGGCCTCGTTTCCCTCATTTTCAAAAACAAAGCTGTTGGGTTGCTTTGCTTCATCATCGCCTTAATTGTCGGATTATCTAGAGTATACCTTTGTCACCATTTCTTGGAAGACATCGTTTTTGGCGGTTTTTTAGGATACCTCATTGCCATGACATTTTATGCATTATTTTCCTTCCGGAAAAATGAACCCGGCTTCTGGATGAATAAAAATTTGATTTCAATTTTCAAAAAAAGTAATCCGGCGGACACTCCAATCCGTTAATTTACTCGAAATCGTTTTGGCTACGACAATTCAAACTCCTCCTTTCCATTACATTTGATATAAATCAATCGGTAAAATGAAAGGACGGAACCAAGTAATGATTTTGGCGGGCATCTTTGCCCTTCTATCCATCTTCACAATAAGTTGTGTCGATGATGGATATCCCCTTGATGTCTCGGACGGAAAACCTGATTGTTCCACTCCCGTCATGACCAAAGGATTTTATATTGACGAAGGTGACGAACAGTACCTGTGGGGTGGCGAAGATCCGGCCCAACATTTCAGAATTACGAGATGGGCATTGGATGTTTGTAAATTAAAATATGGTCTTGGCAGAGAACATTTCAAAGCCTTAATCACACCGTCGTTCGTTCCAATCTCCGAAGTAGCCGAACAATATCCCGATAACGAACGGGCCATCGTCATCAGCACATCGACCGGTAAAAAGGTATACCCATTCTCCGCATTGGTCGAACACGAGCTCATTAATGATCGAGTAGATGGTAAACCGGTAATGATTGTCTATTGCTTCTTGGCCGATTTGGCAGCGACTTACGAAAGGACATATTGTGGTCAAGAATTGACTTTTGGCGTCAGCGGTTATACCTATTGCGACAGGGACATCCTCAACGGATTGGAAAGTTTCGTCTTGTGGGATAGAGATACGGAAAGCCTTTGGTGGCCCATTAATGAAAAAGCTGCTTCAGGTCCATTCCAAGGAGAAAACATGAAACAATATGACAACAACAAGTGGGAAGAGTTACGTTGGGAAGAAATATTAGAAAGGTTTCCTAACGCAAGGGTGCTACAAAAAGGGCAAACAATGGAGCCGCCTCAA
>JAHDCE010000115.1 GCA_020630045.1 Saprospiraceae bacterium
CCTTGTCATTCTGTTCCGGGGGCGATACTGAATTAGATGCCGGCAGCGGTTACACGAGTTACGAGTGGAATACGGGTTCTTCCGACCAAATGATAACGGTTGCTGCATCGGGAGATTATACGGTAACGGTTACTGACGGTTCCGGCTGTACTGGCACTGATATGGTAACGGTCAGCGAAGCTTCAGAACTGATGCCGGAAATAGGCGGTTCCTTGTCATTCTGTTCCGGGGGCGATACTGAATTAGATGCCGGCAGCGGTTACACAAGTTACGAGTGGAATACGGGTTCTTCCGACCAAATGATAACGGTTACTGCATCGGGAGACTATATGGTAACAGTTACCGACGGTTCTGGCTGTACTGGCACTGATATGGTAACGGTGGCTGAACTTGCGGAGGTAATGCCAGATATAACTGGATCGCTGGTTTTTTGTACAGGTGGTGATACTGAATTAGATGCCGGAAGCGGTTACACAAGTTACGAGTGGAGTACAGGTTCTTCCGACCAAATGATAACGGTAGATGCTGCCGGAATATATATGGTGACGGTTACAGATGATATTGGTTGTGTTGGTACAGGTATGGTAACAGTAACCGAAGCTCCTGCATTATCTCCTGAAATTTCTGGCGACTTATTACTATGTGGAGGAGGCACGACAACGCTTGATGCCGGTTTGGGATACGACTCATATGAATGGAGTACAGGAGAAGATACTCAAACAATTATTGGCGGAGCGGGGAATTATACAGTCACAGTAACTCTTGGTGCTGCTTGTACCGGAACTGCGAATGTTGAAGTGGTGAGCGTACCTGATGTAGTGGCGTCTGTCGATGACAATATGATATGTGCAGGGGAAACGGTAAATTTATCCGCGACTACTACAGGAGGAACTTATCTCTGGTCACCGACTACAGGCTTGAGTGCTCCGGATTTACAAAATCCGACAGCTTCACCTACCACGACTACAACTTATACAGTGACCTCTGTCGTCATGGGAGATAATCTAGTAGAAAATGGCGATTTTGAATCTGGTGATGTCGGATTTTCAACAGACTATGCCCTAGGTAGTGGAATCGGTGGTCCTTGGGGAGATTTGTCTAGCCCGGGAACCTATGGCATTTACACCAGTCCGGATATCGGACATACCAATTTTGTAAATTGTGGAGATCATACCTCCGGAAGCGGAAACATGATGGTCGCCAATGGATCGGATATTGCAGGTCAGGCCGTTTGGTGTCAAACGGTGACGGTTGATCCTAGTACGACATACGATTTTAGTACTTGGGTGACAGAAGTAGATCCGCTGAACTTTAATCCTGCACAACTCCAATTTTCAATCAATGGATCATTGATTGGTACTTCTTTTACCATATCAGGGGTAACTTGTTCATGGGAAGAGTTTTCTGCTACTTGGAATTCAGGCACAAGCACTACGGCTGAAATTTGCATCGTCAACCAAAATTTAGTGGATGGAGGCAACGATTTTGCGATTGATGACATTTCCTTTTCTACGATTTGTACATCCTCTAGTTCGGTAACCGTTGAAGTTTCCGATCCGCAAATCTCCTGCAAATTCTCCTGCGTGGTACCTGTGTCGGAGGGGCTACCATAGAAGTCACCGGAGGGGTAACAGCAACGGATTATACTTATGAATGGTCAACCAATGCAGGTGGGCAAACAACCGCTGGCATCACGGGACTTTGTGCGGATACATATTCTGTTACGATAACGGATGATTTCGGTTGTACAGCTTCTACCTCCTTGACCATTATAGATGATACCAGCCCGCTTTCTCCATCTATACTAGGGAATTTGGATATCTGTGAAGGAGAAAATACGACCTTGACCGCTGACGCGGGATACGATACTTACCAATGGTCAACAGGTGAAAGCACTTCCGAAATTGTTGTCGCTTTAGGAGGGGTTTATTCGGTTACAGTGACACAAGGGGTTACGTGTACAGGATCGGCGACAGTCACCGTCAACGAAACCGCATTACCTATTATCGACCTTTCCGGAAATCAGGATCTTTGCGAAAATGAAACAACGACTTTGACCGTCAATACCACTGGGGCAGTGACTTGGTACGATGCCGCTGGAACCGAAATTTCCAACGATAACCCCATTGTTATCGACCCACTGACCCTAGGAGAAGCATTTACGGTTGAAGTGACTGAAGGAGGATGTTCCGCCACATTGCCCGTCAATCTGAATGTGGCTGAATTGCCGATAATTACTACAAGCGGAGACTTTACGATTTGTTCAGGAGAATCCGTTGATATTTCGGCTTCTGCTTCGGACGGAACAATCAGTTGGAGCGGAGAAGGTATTGATAATCCTTCTTCGGAAACACAAACGGTTACGCCTTCAGGAGCGACTGTTTATACCATTACGGCCACTAATGGAGCTTGTACGGTTTCCGAAACCCTTATGGTAAATGTGTCCAATCCATTTTCTGTTGATTTGACAGCTGATCCCGGGACGGATATCGTAGCAGGGGAAAGCATCACGCTAACAGCCTTGTTGTCCGGTTTGGATCTTGATGACGCTACTTTTGTTTGGACTGCCGATAATAGTGAAGCTCCTTCCGGAAATGATGTAGTTACGGTCACACCGTTACAATCCACGACCTATACTGTCGAAGTGACTTCTCCGGACGGTTGTACTATATTGGCGACCATTTTCATAAATGTGGAAGATTTAGAAATAGAAATTCCTAATGCGTTTTCACCGAATGGCGACGATACGAATGATACCTTTTATCCCGTCTTCAATGATTTAAGCACCACAATTATTGAATTTAAAATGTTTGATCGCTGGGGCGAATTGGTGTATGATAATCCTGGTGCTCCTTGGGATGGAACGGTCAACGGAAAAGAAATGCCACAAGATATTTATGTGTATTTCGTCCGCTTCCAAATGCCCGATGGTACCGAGCGGTTTGAAAAAGGTGATGTCGCTTTGCTGCGCTAGTCGTTCAAAAAGAAATCAAATTCGAACGGGCGTTTTCAGTTGTGAAAACGCCCGTTCTTTTTATGATAACATCAGACATTATTACGAATTGTTTTTTATGAGAGCTAGAATTAGAGATTTTATTCTCAATTGATGAATGCACGGAATCTGGTAGCCGTAGCTACCATGATGAGTACATGAAGAAGAGTGAGGATGAAATATCAATTATAGCCATACAATCTAATTCGTAATAATGTCTATCTATTATTTAAGACTCCTAAACCAATCTGCCAACATCGTTTTCTGTTCATCCGTTAGCTTCGCTCCGGAATGCATGAATCGAAACGATTTTGGAGGCATGTGCCCGGTTTCGATTTCTTCAGCGGATTCCTCCGCTTTATGTTGGCGTTTGTCAGCCGACCAAGTACCCCAAGTGGAGTAATTCGAATTTTCCCTAGCATTTTTGATATGTCCGGCTATCCACCAAGAAACCGGTGCTACACTGGTGTACCAAGGATAACGAGTTTCATTTGAATGGCAATCGTAGCAGGCCTCCTTCAATAATTCAGCGACTTCGGTCGGTGCCTGTGTCACGGTGAGCAGATCTTTTGATTTGTCATATTCGGGAGTGGATTTGTCAATTCCGAAAAACTGCATGATGACTAGGCTCAAAATGATGACTCCTCCTATTTTCTTTTTCATAAGATTGACTTTTAATTGGTTCTGTTACTACACTATGCTCCTTGGTCCAATAATTTTTTTGCGCCGAATGCTTGATGCATCAATGCTCCGATTAACAAATAGACAATAATTTTTTGTCCCCCGACCTGAATCATCAATCCCTCTCGCGAAGCATGTGGGGGAGGACCGAAAACCATTAACATGATATAACCCAGTAAGATAATACTCACCACGGCTAAGATGTGGGCATAAATATTAGGGTACCACCCTGTTCGATATATCGAAACCATCAATAAAATAAGACAGAATAATAGCGTTCTAAAACCTATATTGACGAACATGACGTGAATAGGGCGACCCAAATCCCAAGGCGTCCATCCGACACCTACGAACCCGATTCCGGCAACTACTCCGGCAATGGCCATAACAGTAGTTAGGACTCGCGTGATTTTATTCCTAGGAGAAATGATTTCTCCAATAGCCCAAAAAATAGGGAGTATTGTTAAGCCAACAAGAGTAAGGGCTATGGTGAAAAGAATGTACGAGGTTCCATTAGAGCCTCCTTCAAAATCTTGGGTTCTACCCAAATCGGAAAAGAAATTCTCTAGGAAAAGATAATGGCCGGCTTCGTGGTTATGTACCGTCCCGCCCGGATAAATGACCATGGCAATCAATGTCAATAGAATGAATGCCACACCTCCGAAAAGTGAGGCATTGAGCAAAAGTCCGATTATTTTTTCTTTTACCATTTTCCTGATGTTTTGAACCCTTTTACAATTGTAAAGGCCCCTGGCCACATTGGTCAGGAATCCAGTGCCGGTTCTCACATAAATCCAATAATTCCGATTGAATGAATGTTTTGGCAGCATCCCTACAACTGTCGGGATATAACAGATGTATATTGGGGCCGGCATCCAAACTAAAATATATCGGATGTTGGGTTTCCTTCCGGAAACGACGGATTCGATTAATCATTTCCAAGGAATTGGGCTTCATCAATATGTATGATGGATTGGATGTCATCATCAAAGCATGCAAGGTCAAAGCTTCATTCTCCGTAATCGTACCAAAACGTTCCAAATCCCCCGACTCCATTGCAAGAAGTAAATGATGCATTCGTCTCCGCGCTTGTTTGTAACGAGGGTCGGCATAATCGTTTTCTTCCATCAAAGCATGACCGGCACGACTGGAAACCGCCTTTTCTCCCTGACTGACAATCAAGATATCGTCATGAAAACTTTTAAATACCTCATGCACATGATTCGCATACGGAATGGCATATAAGTCAGAAGAGCCGTCCGCTTCACCGAATGCTCCCCAAACCGCGGCATGGGCATATATGGAGCGACATGCGCTGCCTGAACCTAATCGCGATACATAAGAGGCTTTTTGCCTGAATTCCGCGTCATTTTTTAACGTTCCGAATAAATCGGATTCCAAAGAACACAGACAAAGTGACAACGCTCCCATACTGGATGCCGAAGAAGCGATGCCCGAAGAGTGGGGGAATGAATTGTGGGATTTAATGGTTAAATGCAATTGTTTGAGGAAAGGGAAAATATCCGAAATGCCAGTTAGAAATTTTACGATCTTCTCTTCAAACTTTTCATTCTTTTCTCCTTCGAAAAAAAAGTCCAAATCTATTTCTACATCATTTTTCCGTTTGGGAGCATAGGTCATTTCGGTTTCCGTGTATGCTTGGTCTAATGTCAAACTGATAGATGGATTCCGAGGCAATTGTATGCCGTGTTTCCCCCAATATTTAATCAAAGCTATGTTTGATGGACAACGCCATTTCATTGTACCTTCCTTCAAATTCGCCGTATCCAATATGAGTTTGGAGTTCTTGTAATCTGTCATGATGCATTGATTTTGTGCAAAAGTAAAACATATCGGAGGACTTCAGGTTCGGATTGATTAATTTGCACTTTAATCAGACATTTTTCCACGAAAGTGGAATGGATATAGCCGAATAAAAATAAGAAATAGAATGCCTAAAAAGGATAGACTGTATATCAAGGACGATTTGTACCTGAAAATATCTCATCCCGTGCAAGCGGAAGAGATATTCGGTCTTATTGATAGGCATCGCCTAGATTTGGAAAGGTGGTTGGTTTGGGTACATAAAATCGATGAGTTGTCGAAGTGTAGGCGTATGTTGAGCGATGCCGCTAAAATGACCCAAGGCGGGCAAATATTCAATACCACTATTTATTATCAAGAAAAAATTATAGGTCAGATCGGTTTTGTCAGAATCGATAAATCCAATGACTCCGGAGAAATGGGATACTGGTTGGCTCCCCCCTTCCGGGGAAAAGGAATCATGAAAAAGGTGTTTCCCCGTATCGTTGATTTTGGAATCGACCGACTTGGTTTAAATCGGATAGAATTGAAAATCGCGGCGGCTAATAAAGCCAGTTTGTCCCTTCCCGAAAAAAACGGATTTGTGTTAGAAGGGAAATTGCAGGAAGCGATTCGATGGGGTGAAACGTATCAAGATATGATGGTTTATGGTGTGACCAAAAAACAATGGAAAAAACGGCTTTCTCAATTTTTCCGGCCATCAACCTAATCCGGATGGTTTGATTTATAGAATTAATTCTATCTTCATTTTCTCATTGAATCATAAGTTACGATGATTAACAAAAAAATCCTCCTTTCATTCTTTTCTTGCTTGGTGTTCTTTTCACTACATGCACAAGATTATTCATACGGAATCAAAGCCGGTTTGGACTTCTCAACCATCCGTGGCGAACTTGAAACGGATGCATCCGGAACAGAGTTGGAAAATTATCGATTCAATACCGGGTTTCATATCGGAGCCGCGTTTCGAATCGGTTTTTTAGATGATAAAATCGGAATCGCACCGGAAATTTTATTCAATCAGCGAGGAGCAAGATACAAGTATGAAGGCCCCGGACAGTTATCCGCTTTATTTGATGATGGCACCGCCGTTACATTGACTGGGAATCGCAGGGAGAGTTTTTCTATCGTACATTCCTATATCAGCTTGCCCGTCATGGTATATTACCGTCCGGTAAGGCGGGTAATCATATCTAGTGGACTCGATTTCGGATTTTTGGTTTCCTCGGTGGGTTCCGGAGAAAATAAACTGACTTTTGCAGGAACAGGAGGAACAGACCAAAGTATTGCAGTAGGCTTGGACTATAACTTCCTAAGAGACGATCCGGGAGAAGGCGGTACCGAAGTGACGGTCACCAGCGTAGACGGAATTAATTTGACGACTCCTTCTGAAATCGGAGCTTATTATTATCAGAATGAAGACTTGGGCAGTTTGTTCAATATATTCGATTTAGGTTTGAGCGCTGATTTGACGTTCATGGTTACCAAAGGAATTAGTGCCGGTTTCCGGTTTACATATAGTTTGTTAGATACGACAAATCAAGATGTGGATTTTTCACGCTTAGACAACGGAGCGACCACAAGAGACGATAAGGATCGGAATATGTCCTTACAAGTATCCCTTGGTTTTAATTTTTAAATATTTCCGGAAGGAAAAATCATTATACAATTTCTAACTCATAATCTCTCTCATGAAAAAAAGTCTTTTTATGGTATGTGCGGCGATTTTGTTCGTCGTTTCGGGCATTTATGCCCAAGGAGGTTACACTAGGGTAGGCATAGGTTATGGATTCGCTTCAGGTGTTAATTCTTCTCTAGGTCCAACTACGTTGACTTCCCTTGGTAGCCAAATCACTCACATTGGTGAACCTAATGAAACGTCCTCCAACATCTACGGTTCTTTGGGTAAAGGATTACAGACCAACATTGCAGCCGGTTATATGTTCAATCCCTATTTCGGACTCGAATTAGGATTCATGTATAACTATGGACAGAAAACAATCATCGAAGAATTCACCAATGATACCGGTGGTTACGACCGTTCTGATTCAAGGACAATCCAGTATCAATTGAGACCTGCGTTTACGTTTGTCGGCGGTACCGGCAATATCGCTCCTTACGCGCGCGTAGGTGCCATCATCCCTGTTGGTGGTGGAACTTACGGTTCTCGTGAATCGAACGATCCTTCTATCGTAAGTCCGCTTATCCCGCTTCTGATTCCTGAAGGTGAATCATTCGTTGCCGAATCTGTAGCCAGGGGTAAATTTACAGTTGGTGTAGATGCTGCTATCGGTATCAAATATCGATTGAGTGACAGATTGTCTCTCAACGGAGAACTCTTTTACAATGCCCTACGGGTCAAGCGTAAATCTTACGAGGTAACCAAGGCTGCACTTGTAGATGGTAACCGCAATGAAATCGATGTATTGCCGGCACTTTCTGCCGGAGGCGCTTATGCTTATACAGAATATAAGGATGAAATCGATGCCGAAGAATTCGCTGAATATCAAACTCAAGCTCAACAAGCGTTTTTGAATAATCCACCGGATTTGTCAGGTGTGGATCCACGCTTGTTAGGGTTTTATACCACGCTTTACGGTACCAAAGACTATCCGGCTTGGGAACTTCGTAATGACGGTTTGTTCAATACATTGGGACTTCAAATCGGAATCACTTACTCTTTTGGAGGAGGAGGTGACGAATAAGGTCATCTTGAAAAATGAATAATGACCGGAGCCAATAGTGCTAACGGGTATTTATACTCGAAATTAAGTGGAGTGGAAGAAATTTGACAAAGTCATTTTTTTCTTTGGCGATTTGAAAAACGCAGGCATAGCCGTAGCTATGCTGAGCATTTTCAAAGAAGCGAAAGGTAAAAAGGACAAGTCAAAAAATTGCAAACCACTTAATTTCGAGTATATTTAGAACACGGCTGTGGAAACTTTTCCACAGCCGTGTTTTTGTTCGAGTATAACATTTCCTTATCGGAAAATATCAGAAAAGAATCCGAACTTGGGGTTTAGAAATAATGCACGTTTCATATGAATAACAAATGGCTCATTTTCATTTTCCTGATTTCTTCCTTAACCACAAGTCAAGCACAGGACGTTTATTACAATTTATATGGAGCTTCCACCGCTTGGGGCGACTCCTTTAAGGAATGGACAATTTATGCTGATGAAGAAGAAATCGAAGGCGACCTGACCCTACGATGGGGGATGCGGGAAGCATGGACGGCATGGGATTACCGACTAGAAGACGAATCCGGAACCATCAAAATAAAGTGGATGAACGATGCTTCCCAATGGGAACTCCGAGGAGGTGGCGAAATCATTACCATGAAAACGATTTGGCTAAGAGACTTTACTGAATGGAGGATATCCGACGGCTCAATTACCATAAAATTGAGAAGCAAATACAAAGACTATTTGGAAGAATGGGAAACGGTAGGCGATAAATACGGTTCTTTTGAAATGATTACTACTTACGAAAACGATCTTAGGGATTGGGATATCGTAGATGATTTGACCGAAGAGGTTTCTCTACCCATGAAAATGGCCATGATGTTCATCGTATTGTTCAATAGCACTCCCAAAGTGTAGAGAAGTTAGTTGGGTTTAAGTCAGCTTATATTTCTTGTCGTGAAAAATTGAACAGGATTTTTTGCTTGTGAAAAATACTTGCCCTATATTCGCACTCCGAAATTTTTAAATTATTCTTTTTTATGTTAATCATTGAAGTAAAAGATACCGAGTCTATCGATAGGGCGTTAAAGCGTTACAAAAGAAAACACCAACGTACCAAGTTGATGAGACATTTGCGTAACCGCAAGCATTTTGTAAAGCCTTCTGTAAGGCGTCGTACTGAAATGCTTAAGGCGGAATACGTCAATAAAAAACGAATGAAAGAGGAGTAATTCCTTATTTCTTATATTCCCTTACGGGAAATTCAAACAGCCATCCGTAATTTGAATACATTACGGATGGCTGTTTTTTTATAATGTTGAA
>JAHDCE010000713.1 GCA_020630045.1 Saprospiraceae bacterium
AAAACAAAAATACCCATGAAAATCATTATTCGATTACTTTTGTCCAGGTACTTATGAAAATCACAAAAATCACACTTACCATACTCTTATGGGCTGCTTCCCTATGTCCATTATCCGCTCAAGATTTACCTGAATTTTATCCTTTGGATAATCCGGAAAATTATCACGAAGACAGTACCTATATTGATGTGGTGTTCAATGAAGATTCCACGGAAGTGGATTTGTATTTTATTAATAATACCGCTGATGATATTGTTGCCCATCGTTTTCCGATCTATGGTTTTGGAGGGTTGAGCCTGGTCAATCCGTTGCCGGTACGGTCGTTTTCTTGTAATCGGAATCGTTTATATTGTGGTACGGGACTTTACTATAGGGTTACCATTCCTAAATACTCTTATTTTCATAGGAAAGGGAAATATGACAAACGGTCTCCGGGAGGTGAACTTCTGACAACCCAATATTATACTTTTAGAGTGGATGATGTGGTTTTTCAATCCGAAAGTTTTCCGGTAGAGGTGAATCGGGAAGATATTTTTCCGTCTGCACACGGTTGCATTGATGAATGGAAAAAGGATTTGGAAAAAGAATTTCAAGGGAAAACCTTGAAGAAGATTTTAATCGCTTATGTTGTGTTGGGGAGAGAAGATATTGCTCGTGGTGTTTTATTGCATAATAAACCGAAAATCGAAGATGAAGCAGCGTACAAAAAACTGGAGGATTTGATTAGTCGGTATGTTGAAAGATGTGGTTGATACAGGTGATTCTTAATCCAATATGAGAGTGATCAAAATAGAATAAAAGAGTGATTTTCCGTTCATTTGGAATACAACATTAATGAATTACGAACCTTTCAACCCCTCCAACCAAGCCACCACTTTTTCCGCGATTTCCTCTCCCTTGTCTTCTTGAAGGAAATGTCCGCCCCCTTTTATGATTTCATGGGGTTGACCCTTGGCGCCGGGTACCATACCCTGGAAAAACATTTCCAGTCCTTTCATGATCGGGTCGCTGTCGCTGAATAAGGTTAGGAACGGTTTGTTCCATTGGGACATTTTCATGAGCGCTTCGCGGTTGGGTTGTGCTTGTGGGTCGTCAGGACTGTGCGGAACGATGGCCGGAAATTCCCTAGCACCTTCCTTGTACGTTTCATCCGGAAAAGGAGCGTCATAGGCGGCGATGATGTCCTCCGACAATTCATTGACCGTCGCTCGATTGATGATGTGTCCGATAGGGAATTGAGGAGTGGTTTGCGAGTAGTTTTTCCATTTGAGGAATGCCTCATTCGGCGTAACGTCACCGGTGGGTAGTATGGTATTGGCTGCAACTATGTATTCGAAGCGATCCTGCATTTCCATTGCCAGACGTAACCCGAGCAATCCGCCCCAATCTTGACAAAACATGGTGATTCCACGCAAATCCATTTCCGTAAGGAAATTCCTCAACCACTCCAAGTGTTTGGCATAAGTATAGTCTTTTCTGTCAGCCGGTTTATCCGACTTGCCGAAGCCTATGAGGTCGGGGGCGA
>JAHDCE010000116.1:0-3544 GCA_020630045.1 Saprospiraceae bacterium
AGAAGAAGAAGAAGAAGAAGAAGAAGAAGAAGAAGAAGAAGAAGAAGAAGAAGAGGACGACGATGACTTCATCAATGCGATTACCTCTGATGTCGTAGAAAAATACGCTGAGGAAGTCGAAGAAGAAATTGAGAATGACGTTCCGGATTTAGAAGGCATTCTAGCCTTGTCAGAAGATGGACAAACCGAAGAAGCCGTTAACCAATACAAAATCTTGTTAGGCAAGCAGCCCGAAAATCATGTAGCTCGGTACAAATATGCCTTGTTGCTGGCTGACCAAGAAGAAAATGACGAAGATGTAAAGGAACAATTGGAAATTGTAGTTGACCAAAATCCATTACATACCGACGCACTAGCACGCCTAGGAGACTATGCTGTTGAAGAAGGAGAATTCCACTTGGCAGAAAAATATTTCACCGGTGCCATAGACACCAAAGCAGATTACCCCGGACTTCATTACAAGCTGGCCAATCTGTATGCGTTCCATTTTACAGGAAAGAAAAAAGCAGCTGGCAAACACTATAAAAAAGCTTTCCAAGAAAATCCGGAAAACACGGATGCCTTATATCAATACGGAGTCTTGTTGCACGAAAGCCTCGACAAACCGAAGAAGGCACTTAAAATCTTCCAAAAAGTCGTCCAGCTTGAGCCGAATCATCAATTTGCTAATTATGATATCGCCATTATCTATTTTGAAATGGGTAAATACAAATTGGCAGCTAGGTATTATGAAGACGCCTTCAAAAACAATCCGGAATTAAAAACGGAGAAAAATGACGCCGCCTTCCAAATCGAAAAATACTTGAAGGAGGCAGAGGAAGAAAAAGCGGCGATTCTCGCCAAGGAGGAAGCAGAAAGCAAGGATACTAAAAAGCAATCCGACCATACCGAAGGCATAGTTGCAGGAGCAGCCGGTGTCGTAGGAGGAGCGGCTTTGGTAGATGCCTTCAAAAAAGGAGAAGAAGAAGCCGATTTGCTATTAGAAGAAACGGAAGAAGAAGTTCTAGTAGAAACTCCATCTCTTGAAGACGAACAAATAGAAGTTGAAATTGTAAGCGATTCACAAGAAGAACCGCTCATTCCTTTGACGAATGTCGTCTTGGTAACCGGAGCGACTTCCGGTATCGGAAAAGCGGTTGCCGAACAATTCGCGGCCAAAGGCTACAACCTAATATTGACAGGAAGAAGAGCCGAACGATTGGAGGAAATAAAAGCAGAATTACAAGACGCCTTCCAAATCGATGTGGAAACATTGGAATTCGACATCCGCAGTCTTGATGCCGGACAAAAAGCCATGAATTCGATTGACCCGCGTTTCAAAAACGTGGATATCCTTATCAATAACGCCGGCTTGGCCAAGGGCTTCGCCCCTATCCATGAAGGAAGCGTTGAAGATTGGGACACAATGATCGACACCAATATCAAGGGGCTTTTATATGTGACCAGACTGGTAGCTCCGGGAATGGTTTCCCGTGGACACGGACACATCATCAACGTGGGTTCGGTCGCGGGTAAAGACGCCTACCCTAACGGGAATGTATATAGCAGTACCAAATTCGCTGTGGAAGGGTTGACACGTTCCATGAGATTGGATTTATACAAGCACAATATTCGTGTAAGTTCAGTAAGTCCGGGGCATGTCGAAACCGAATTCGCCCTTGTGAGGTATGATGGTGATGAAGAAAAAGCGAAGGTCTATGAAGACTTCCAACCGCTTACAGCGGAAGATGTCGCACAAACCATTTACTTCATCGCTACCCGACCGAAACATGTCAATATCCAAGACGTGACGCTTTGGAGTACACAACAAGCTTCGGTCAATCACATTGACAGAAGCGGGAGAGACTAATTTGCCTAAGGGTTGTAGCATAAATATTCGAAAGTGTCATTCCCCACGGGAATGACACTTTTCTTATTACAATATGAAAATGACAAATAAAGAAATAGCCGGACACTTCAATGAATTGGGCGCAGTGATGGAATTGCTCAAAGAAAATCCGTACAAAATACGCTCATACAAGAACGCTTATATCAATTTAAGAAAATTGGGTGAACCCTTAGCGGAAATGTCGGACGAAGAAATCCAATCCATCAAAGGAGTCGGAAAAGCCATCGCATCCAAAATCAGAGAATTGGTCGAAACCGGTAAAATGGCCACCCTGGAAAAACACAAATCCCAAGTCCCAGCCGGCATACTCGAAATGCTCCAAATCAAAGGATTCGGCCCCGGAAAAATCCGAGTCATCTGGAAAGACCTAGGTGTGGAATCCCTAGGAGAACTATTGTATGCCTGCAATGAAAACCGACTCATCACCCTCAAAGGATTCGGGCCGAAAACCCAAGCCGAACTCATCCAAAAAATCAATTATCACCAGCAATCAAAAAACAAATTCCATTTCGCGAAAGCGTATCAAATCGGTGTCGCTTTGATAGCAAAAATCAGAAAAGCCATCCCGAATGAGAAATTTGAATTCACCGGAGCATTTCGCAGAAAAGACATCATTGTAGAGTCCATCGAATTGTTGACGACAGTCGAACAATTATCAGATATTCCTAGTGACTTATTGCAATATGAAAAGACGGAAAACAGGAACCATTATTTCAATACAACACAAGAAGGTTTTCCGGTAATCATATACCAAGCCCCAAGGGACAGTTTCGGTTCCAAGCAATTCAGATATACGGCTACAGATTCTTTTTTAACCGCCTTCATCGAACAAAATCCGGGAGTGGATTTTAAAGGGATAACAAACGAAGAAGATATTTTCGCGAAAGCGAACACCGCCCCACTCCCCCCCGAGTTGAGACACCATCCCAAATTTATCGGAACCACCCCCGCCCCACTTATTAGTACCGAAGATATTCGAGGAGTCGTACATTCCCACACCACATACAGCGACGGAATCAACTCCCTAGAAGAAATGGTGAACGCAGCCAAGGAAAAAGGATACGGCTATATCATCATAACCGACCATTCCAAATCAGCGTTTTATGCCAATGGACTTAAGATAGATCGGTTGCAGGAACAATGGCAGGAAATCGACCGACTCAATACGACACTTACTGATTTCAAAATATTCAAGGGCATCGAATCGGATATCTTATTCGATGGTTCTCTGGATTATGACGAAGATATTCTGAAACGCTTCGATGTCATCATCGCGTCCGTGCATTCCCAACTCAAAATGGATGAAGCCAAAGCTACGGACAGATTGATTAAGGCCGTTGAAAACCCATATACCACAATATTAGGCCACCCCACCGGAAGACTCCTTTTATCCCGGAAAGGTTATCCTTTGGATATGAAAAAAGTGATTGATGCCTGTGCTGCCAATGGAGTCGTCATGGAGCTCAATGCCAATCCCTACCGATTGGACTTGGACCCGGAATGGATTCCTTATGCATTAGAAAAAGATGTAAAAATATCCATCAATCCGGATGCGCACAGTATAGGAGGAATAGACGATATCGAGTATGGCGTATTCGCGGCAAGAACGGGAGGTCTGACCAAAGAACACTGCTGGAATAGCCGGGAATGGACTGA
>JAHDCE010000116.1:3644-9458 GCA_020630045.1 Saprospiraceae bacterium
TCCTTCTGCCGGTTTTTCGCGTTGACGGGTTTCGGAACTGATGATTTTCCGCCCTTTCATGATTTCTTCCCGGCGTTCTTTTTGGAGTGTTGTGACCAAATTTTTGATATCCATATCACGATTGGTCAAGCTGCGATGCCAGACGCGAATCAAAAATACAGTCATGTCTTCCGGGTGGCTTAATCCGATTTTCTCACGTAGGAAATGAGACAATCTCGATCCGCCCCTGAATCCCCAATTGTGCTCAATCCAGCGACCTAGGGAAAAATATAAACGTTTCACTACAAAATCTTCTTCCACTGATTTCATTCGACTTTTGGCTTCATCATCTGACAAGCGGTTGAGTTCTTTCAAGGCTTCCGTCACGTCCTTGGGAATATAGACCCCATCCAATATATCTTTCTTGATCCGACGCTTGTATTCCTTTTCGTACTCAGCGGCATTCGCGGCCGGTTGTTGTGCTTCTAATCCAGTCAAGGTAGCCATTAACGCAACCAGAATGATGGTGATTTGTCGTTTAAGATTCATTCTCTTATTTATTTGTATAAAAAAACAGATTTTTAAGGAGCGATATTTCTTATAGAACGTTAAGATTTACACAAGATACATTACTTTTGCCGCCCCTTATCACTCTCTAGTAATCCTTCACAAAACAATAACCAAAATTCACCCTTTTCCCTTACGGGAAATTCCCCCCAAACTTTTTAGTGGAAAAGCCACTATTCCAATTTTGAAAAAGCGATAATGATTCATTAGATGTTATCGCAATAATTTTTGATGTCCGTCCAAACATAAAGTAGGTTCGGAAACGTTTGACTATAAAAGTTTTAATTG
This sequence comes from Saprospiraceae bacterium, assembly GCA_020630045.1. Lineage (GTDB taxonomy): Bacteria > Bacteroidota > Bacteroidia > Chitinophagales > Saprospiraceae > JAHDCE01. The sequence goes on from JAHDCE010000116.1 coordinate 4,479, forward strand.
AATTATGAGAATATTCTTATTCGTCTTATCATTTATCGGATTAATGGGATTTCAAGCCACAGCCCAAGATGAAATTACCGATGAAAACAATACCATTCCATTGGATATCGGTTTGGAATACCAAATGTATCCGGCCGGCATGATGCCCGGACTCCGTGCTGAAATCGGGCTCGGCACCTATAAAAATCACGGTCTCAATCTTCGAGTAGGTTACAATAGAGCCAGACGAAACGATTGGGGTGAGCACGCTGACGAACGCGGTGGCGGATGGGGTGCCTCCTTGGGATACCGATACTACCTAAAGGGACGCCTCAACGGTTTTTTCTTAGGAGCAAGAACGGATTACTGGAAGCTCGACATCGACTGGACCAATACGGGAGCCGATGGTGACCTATGGACCAGCGATGATGATACGGGTACCACCGAAATCCATATCCTACAGCCCACAGCGGAGCTTGGTTATATCTTTTTCCTAGGACAAAAGAAACGTATTTTCTTAACGCCAAAAATCAATTGGGGTTGGGAAAAAAATATAGTGACCAATGGCGAACCGGTAGGACAAGGAGCTATTTTCCTTTGGGGAATCGACTTCGGATATCGATTTTGATTAACTTTAAGGAAGTTAATTATTAGCATCTATGAATTTTCAAGAAGCCCTTTCCTTGGTCAATGGAACGGATTATGTCGTGTACGCCCTTCCCGTTTTTATCGTTTTCCTAATCGGGGAAGCATACGTCATTTACCGCGAAGGCGGCGAAATGATTCGTGAAAAAGATACTTGGGCTTCCGTAGCGATGGGATTCGGTTCGGTCGGTCTTAACCTATTGGCGAAAACCTGCTACTTCTTCCTGTTCATGTTTTTGTATGAACGATTCGCCATTTTTGATATCGGTTATCAATGGTGGGCATGGGTATTGATATTTTTTGCGGACGACTTCTCCTTCTACTGGCATCATCGGATGAGCCATCAGGTCAATATCCTTTGGGCGGCACATTCGGTTCACCACTCTTCCGAAAAATACAACCTATCCACTGCCGGACGACAAAGTTGGACGGAGTGGTTCCATAAATATGTTTTCTGGATTTGGCTGCCCATCATCGGATTTCATCCCTTAATGATATTGACGATGATGTCTTTCAATTTGATTTATCAATATTTTTTACATACCGAGACGGTTGGCAAATTGGGTTTCCTAGAAAACTTCATGAATACGCCTTCTCATCACCGGGTACACCACGGTAGTAATGTCAAATACTTGGATCGCAATCACGCCGGGATGCTTATCATTTGGGATAAAATGTTCGGTACTTTTGAACCAGAAGACCAGGAAGAACCGGTGGTGTACGGATTGACCAGTAATATCAATACTTACAACCCATTCAAAATCGCATTTATCGAATACGCTAGACTTAGAAAAACACTTTCAAAAAGTCAATCCTTTAAACATACGATTCAATATATCTTGCGGCCTCCCGGATGGAGTCCCGACGGTTCGACCTTGACAGCGGATGAGATGCGGGAAAAATATGATGACAGATAAGTTACTTTTGACCAAGTACCTATTTTCCTTTTGAAATAACAAATTTCTTAGTCACTAATCCTTGATTGGTCCGAATCGAATAGAAATAGATTCCTGCGGGCTCGTTTTCTATATCCCAGCGGATTTGGTGCTGTCCGATCGCTTGTTCCCTCCTAGTCCAGTTCCATATTTTCCTACCGTTCAAATCATAAATCGTTACATCAATATCAGACTTGGCTTGAAGGTTACAATTAAAAATGACATGATCTGATGCGGGATTCGGGAAACAAGTAAAGTCGGCTTCCTCTTCTTCGGGTTCAACGACTGAAGTGGTTGGTGAGGTTTGATAAATTCTCACATAATCGATTTCCAACTCATCTTCGGTAAATGAAGGGGAAATACTGGGTAAAATCGCAAAATTCAACAACAAATATTGGTCTGCATAAAAGGGCCAGGTTTCCGCATTTTTAACGGGCGGTTCGTATGTATAATGAGTGATTCCATCTACTCGAAATACCATTTTATCCGGATACCATTCCAAGGTATAAATATGGAAGGTTGACGAGGCATTCGAAATATACCGTCCTCCTTTATTGAAGGTGTCTCCAAAGCTAGAAGGCGAATGGATGGCACTTTGAACGAAGTCTTGATTCGTTCCCCAATGCTCCATAATGTCAATCTCTCCACAAGCGGGCCAACCTACGGTTCCATAACCTTGGAGGTCCCAATAAGCTCCATCTTCATTAATGTTTTTTCCTAGCATCCAAATGGCGGGCCAAGTACCGATTCCGGTCGGAACTTTTGCCCGGACTTCCACCTTGCCATAAGTAAAAGCGAACTTGGAATTTAACCGAGCTGATGTGTATTGCTTGGTTTGTCCTTGGTCGGAAAAGGTTTCTCTCTTTCCTCGAATATGAAGCACCCCATCGCTCCTGAATGAGTTTTCTATTCGGTCGGTATAATGTTGGATTTCTCCATTGAACCAACTACCGCCGGCGGGAAGTTGGGTCTGGTGATGCCATTTGGAAGGGTTGACGATTCCGTCCCCGTCAAACTCATCTGACCAAACCAAATAATCGTACACCGGCGTTTCAGGAACGGTTCCTCCGTAAAGCACATCATCTATATATGCGACTACTTGATCATTGTTATTTTCTCCATTCACCTGAATCACTACCCTATTGAAATCCGTCCTTTGTGTCGGCGGCAAAGAACTCGGATCTAAATTCAAATACGCATCATTCAAAAAATCGAATGAAACGGTTTGCCATTGATCCAATGCCAAAGGCTTGATGATTTCACTCTGTGTAGACCAAGGAGCTCCTAGGCTGCCGTCTTGTAATTTTAAAGAGATTTGATTGGGTGAAGCACCGGTCAAACTACTAGAAGGGACATAAATCTTTAGTGTAAAAATATATTGGGATTCCAAATCGAAAGACTCATCGATTTGGAATCTTACATTCGCGTACTGTCCACCGACATCACCATATCTCAATACGGTGGACGAAGTGTTAATACCTTCCGGAAATGGGTTCGAATGTGAAATGTCTATCGTACTCTGATCACCGAACCAAGTATCTATCGTTCCTCCTCCTTCGAAGTCGTCGTATACCTCTTGGGCATTCAAGCAACAATTAAAAACCAGCAATAATATTGTCGTAGTACGGATACCTGTCATGAATTCAACTTTGATAACAGGCAAGATAAAGCCAAATTATTTAGGTTACAGTGTATTTAATCACGAAACAACATCCATACGTCATTAAAACTATTCCAAGATGCCAAATCGCTTAATATCTTCATCCGTCATCCAATAAATAGATTCCGCAGGAGCGGCGTTGATGGTGAAATAGCAGGAGGCTTCGGCCTCCTCCCGACTCATCCCAATGGATTCATAATAGGAAATATACAACATGTGTTCCTCGTGTCCTTTGGGATAGGCAGTTGGCATTTTTTTATCCGGTTACTCTGTTCTTTCATACCACGTCATTCCAAGTATAAGCTACACTCTGCTGACCTAAATTCTATTTTTTTAATTCGCCAAGAAGCGAATCCAGCACTTAAGGTATTATATAATTACAACTGGTTCTAAAAACATCATTTCATATTGGGCATAATGTGAAATCACTCAGATAAACAAAACTTGATTTGCTCAATGGAGGAATATCAAACGTTATCCTTATGGAATTTATTGACGAGCATATTCCTTTGAACCTAAAATCACTTCAACACCAATTTCATCACCAAAAACTTAAAATATGAAAACGAGATTTTTTTTATTCCTTTTTATTATTATCGGAATAATGAGTTGCAAAGAGGAGGCAACGGATTTATCATCCATTGAAATTCCTGAATTATTTAATACCGCAAAGGGCGAAGTGTTTTCCGCGAACGGAACAAGACCCATTGGAGGAGCGTTAGTATTCGTTTTGGACCATGAAGAGGTTTATCACACCCTAACGGATAACCAAGGTAAATTCACATTGAAGCTGCCGGTCGGCAATCATCAATTACACATCCAGACAGGTGACGGTTCCAATTTCCGGTCAACGGTTGATATTACGGTAGGCGACCAAGGAGAAACGATTATTCCCGCCACAGCGACAAGATTGGAACAAGAAGCGAATATCGCCTATGTCGAAGGTGCTTACGACCAAATCCAAATATTAATTGACGCATTGGGATATACCGCCACTCAAATTCAATACGCGAACCTTGCGGATTACAACGTGCTAAAAAATTATGACATTATCTTTTTGAATTGTGGAGTGGAACTAACTAACGCTTCCATTGATCTCGCCTTGGCTACTTTCGTTACAAATGGGGGCAGTCTTTATACTTCCGACTATGCAGTCGCCTATTTAATGGGCAATGAAGACCTTGGTTCTAGTGACCCCTGTTTAAAAACCAATGGATTTATCCCTTCTGAAACACTCTGTACTGACAGAGTAGGAGGAGGAGAAATAGATGTAACTGCAGAGGTGACGAACACCCAACTTGCAGGGGCGATGGGATACAACACTTTGGATATCCATTATGATTTGGGAGTCTGGGAAACCGTTCAAAATATTGACGAAACGTTCTGGAATGTAATGATCAACGACCCTGCCGTTTATGGCCCTTTAATGGTTCATACCAACAAATTTTCGAACCCAGATCTTGTCGGTGAGCCAGTAGGAGAAAATTCTGAAGACGGCTGGATTACCATATGCCATATCCCACCTGGTAATCCGGACAATCCTATAACCATTACGATCAATGAAGAAGCATGGGAGGCACATGAAGCACATGGAGATACTTTAGGCCCCTGTGACAGCGATGTTGAAAACGGGAATATCTTTTTCACCACTTTCCACACACATGCAGAAGGACTTAATGATGATGATTCTGAAAAAATATTGGAGTACATCATTTTGAACTTATAGAGCATTCTTTCCTGATCAATTGAACGGAAATATAA
>JAHDCE010000117.1 GCA_020630045.1 Saprospiraceae bacterium
ATAAAGTAAAAAGAACATAAGTCAAATCGCAAAGTTATTATTTGACTGTTACATAATTGAGGTTAAGATTAAATGAAAAACCACGCCCGGCGGAGAATTCCGCCGGGCGTTTTCTATTTTAATCCACCGGCTTTTGCGAATTCTCGGGCAGCATGATCGGCTCGACGCATCGGCTCTATGATTCGATATTCATTTTGCCGTAAGGCGAAAACAATCTCCAATGCCTTGTCTTGTGTGATTCGATGACCCGCACTTACGAATACCGGATTTATTCCATCAGCGGTACGGAGTACATAACCCGCCGATATACCATCTACGGCGACAGGGATGGTGCTGCCCGCTTTTTCCTCAATCATTCCTTTATATGGAGTTTTGACCAATGGCTCTTTCGCCAAACCGATTGTCGGTATATCCATACGGACACCCAGCCAAGAAGCGACACCGCACCCCCTAGGATGAGCTGTTCCATGTCCATCAACAATCATTAGGGTAGGGGAGTACCCGGTGGCAATAATCGCATCTTGAACCGCCGCTTCCAATAGTGGTCCTTCGCGAAAAGCGAAATAACCTGGAACATATTCTACCTTTGCAACTTGTTTACTCAGGTGAATGCCCAAATGGATCCCGTCATATTGTTGCATATCTACTGCGACATAACCCAAATCATCCTGATATTGGATGTCCAAAGTGAAAATAATATCTTTCTGACTCAAGGACAATGAAGATGTCATATCAATCAATTGACGGATTCTGAATTGTTCTTGTTTATATTTTTCTTTATTTATTCCCACGGGTATAATTTTACACGATGATACGAAAAGCATTGATATTAGCGGGCGGAATGGGGACAAGATTACGTTCCGTCGTTTCCGATGTCCCCAAGCCCATGGCACCCGTAGCCGGAAAACCGTTCTTACAACACCTGCTCGACGATTTATACAACCAACGAATAAAACATATCGTTCTTAGTATTGGTTACAAGGGCGAAACGATACAAGGATATTTCGGTTCTTCTTATCGAAATATGAAAATCAGTTACTCCGTAGAAGATTCTCCATTAGGAACCGGAGGAGCGGTCAAAAAAGCCTTGCCCTTATTCCAAGGTACACCATTTTATTTATTCAATGGAGATACCTTATTCAAAGCCGATTTGTGGCAAATGGAAAAGGACTTTAAGGAGAAAAATGCCGCAGCTGTTATTGCAATAAAAAAAATGCGAAATTTCGATAGATACGGAACAGTCGTATCCGATTCGTCAGGAAAAATAATTTCATTTGAAGAAAAGAAACCCACGAGTGAAGGATGGATCAATGGAGGCGTTTATTTATTACACGAAAAACTATTCCCATCTTCCCTTTCGGGAAAATTTTCTCTAGAAAAAGAAATACTGGAACCGTTAGTAAAACAAGGAGATATTTATGCCGTTCCTTCTCCCGGATATTTTATTGATATTGGAATACCAACTGACTATGAAAAGGCACAATCGGATTTTTCATATATGAATAAGGATACCTTGGTTAAGGCAATAAAAACCGATGGAAACTGGACATTGTTCCTAGATCGAGATGGTGTGATTAATGAAAGGATTCCTGGCAATTATATCAAATATCCAAGAGAATTCAAGTTTTTGAACCAAGCGGATAAAGCCGTCGCCAAACTCAATCCGTTGTTTCGTAAAACACTGATAGTCACGAATCAACAAGGAGTAGGGAAGAGCCTAATGGGAAAGGACTTGCTAGATAAAGTCCATGCTTTCATGCTAGAAGGAATCCAAGCGGAGGGTGGAAACCTGGACGCCATGTATTATTGCCCCGAATTGGCAAAGCTCAATCCCAAATGCAGAAAGCCGAATATCGGAATGGGACTACAAGCCTTAGCCGATTTTCCCGAAATCGATTTCTCTAAATCCATTATGGTCGGCGACTCTATTTCCGATATCCGGTTTGGAAAAAGGCTGGGGATGAAAACCGTATTTTTAGACACCAAAGAACCTGAAGAAATCGAAGCGAGTTACCTAGAAGATGTGGATTATCGGTTCGCCGATTTATCCGATTTCGCGGAATGGTTAACCGAAAAATAAATTCACATGATTATTGAATATGAAGCATCAATAGATGAGATAGATACGGCCTTGCAAGGGAAGAAGGGGAAGCCCTTGAAAGTGTTGTTCCATTCTCTTTTTTATTTGGGAATATTCATCAATATTCTATTGATTCCGTCCCTTTGGTTATTAAAAACATGGCTGCCATTTATACCGATTTGGTGGACGGTACTAGTTCTGAATATTATTTTTGTTTTGGTCGTTTCAGGAATTCATATCGTTGCTGATTTTCAAATGAAAAGACACAAAAAGAAATTTGCAGAAGAACGTTCGACCGTCAACAAATATAAACTTGAGGTATCCCACTTCGGTGTGCGACAATGGAGTAACGGAGAACAAATGGAATGGTCTTGGGATGATATAAAAAGTATTCGTCAGACTGAAACCTGGACATTTTTCATTACAAAAAATAATCTGGTGTCTCCCTTAAAAACAGATGGTCTTCCCAATCAAGATTGGGATCGACTCAACCAAATTTTAAATGAACAGGAAATCAACATTGGGACAATATCCTAAATCATCATCTAGTTTCTTATTCACCTTCTATAAACAATGCCAGTCGTTCTTTTTTGGCAAGAAAAAAACAAATCCCAAAAAAGAATTCCCAAGCAATAAAAAAGCCGCCCGCTTCCGGACGGCTTTCTCATTACCATTCTATAAAATCTATCAAACTAATCTAATTACATTCTAATCACTTCTTCACCAATTCCCCATAAGCCAAAATCCCACCCTTAAGGTTATACAAGTTATCAAACCCGTACAAATCCTGTAATTCACGGATAGCCGTCGCAGATCGCTTGCCGCTCCGACAGTGTATGATGACCTGTTTGTCCTTGGCGACTTTATCATGATGCTTGGCGATTTCCCCTAGGGGAATCAATAGACCATCCAAGTTGGCAGCTTCGAATTCATGCGGTTCGCGGACATCGATCAGTTGGAAATCCGCACCGTTGTTTTTCAAAGACTCCAGCTCTTCAACCGTTACCTCCTTGACCGGTTCTTCCACCCCGATACCACAAAACTGCTGGTAGTCGATTAATTCCTTAATCTCGACATCCGTCTTCAAAACCTTTAAAGTACGAGTCGTGAAGGAAGCGACATCAATCAAAAACATTCGACCGACAAGTGGATCGCCCACACCGGTGATGACTTTAATGACTTCCGCCGCTTGCATACTACCGATAATGCCGGGCAATACACCCAATACACCACCTTCGGCACAGTTAGGAACCAAACCCGGAGGCGGTGGCTCGGGGAACATATCCCGATAATTCGGTCCTCGGGTTCCGTCTTCATGCAAATAGTTGAAAACGGAAACCTGTCCTTCGAAACGGAAAATCGAAGCATATACATTCACCTTTCCGGCAAGGACGGATGCGTCATTCACCAAGTAACGGGTTGGGAAATTGTCCGTACCGTCAGCGACCACATCATAATCTTTGATGATATCCAACGCATTGTCTGACGTGATGGGCGTATTGTAAACAGTAATATTCACATAAGGATTCAGCGCCAACAATCGCTCCTTGGCAGTTTCCGCTTTAGAAGCTCCTACGTCCTTGACCGTAAATAGCACCTGACGCTGTAAATTACTATCATCTACTACATCGAAATCCACGATACCGAGATGACCGACACCCGCCGCCGCCAAATACAACAAGAGAGGGCTGCCCAATCCGCCGGATCCGACGACAAGCACTTTGGCTTTTTTCAACTTTTCTTGTCCTTCCCTTCCGAATTCGGGGATGGATATATGCCGCGCATAGCGGGCCAATTCTTTATTATCTAACATTTCAATTAATTTAAATTGGGTTGTGGTGTAGTCCTTAGATAAGGTTTGATGACCTGATGCCCCTTAGGAAACAAATCAGGAATATCTTCAGTTGCGATGGCCGGTGAAACGACAACATCTTCTCCCTGTTTCCAATTGGCAGGAGTGGCCACTTTGTGGTAAGCCGTTAATTGCAAAGAATCTATCACCCGCAATATTTCGTCAAAATTACGACCTGTCGAAGCAGGATAGGTAATCGTCAATTTGATTTTTTTATCACTTCCGATAACGAATACTGATCGGACTGTCAATTTACTGTCGGCATTGGGATGTATCATATCGTATAAGCCGGCGATTTTTCGATCCTCATCTGCAATCAACGGAAAGTTAACCGTCGTATTTTGGGTTTCATTGATATCTTTTATCCATCCCTGATGAGATTCCAACCCATCTACACTCAAAGCGGCTACTTTCACATTACGTTCTTCAAATGCCGTTTTATACTTGGCAACCGTTCCCAGTTCAGTGGTACAGACGGGTGTGTAATCCGCAGGATGTGAAAATAAAATTCCCCAACTCTCTCCCAGCCATTCATGGAAATCAATCTGTCCGGCGGTGCTCGTCGCCTTAAAGTTTGGAGCGGTATCGCCCAGTCTCAAACTACTCATTTTTTATATCGTTTTAATTATTCTTAAACAGTTTTTTAAATTAATATGCGCCTCCGGCTATTGCTGGGACAATGCTGATAACGGTATCCTCAGCCACTGCTGTTTGCTCTTTATCCAAGGCATTAATGTCTTCCTCTCCGACATATATCCGGATGAATGAACGGATGTTTTGTTCCGTATCCAATATATGCTTTCGAAGTCCTTGGTATTGTGTCGCCAAATCAAGGATCGCTTCTTGTACAGTATTACCGGAAGTAGCGACTGTAGTCAAATTATCCGTAAATTTTCTCAATGGTGATGGAATAATAATCTTTGCCATTTTTATAGTATTTATTATTTTTTAATTACACTATCATTAGTGCTAATTGTTACTGTTTCTTCATCGAATATGCGTTCTTCATCTCTCAATCTCCATGATTTGATATCGATGGTTTTCGCATCATAAACCGAAATGATTACATAAGAAAAAAATGGCATGGCCACCTTTAAATCATGTTCCGATGCAATCGCCGGATGACTCGGATGAGAATGATAAACTCCTAGTAACTCCAATCCCTTTTCAAGGGCATATCTTTCCGCTTTCATATAGTCGAAAGGGGATATTTCAAATCTTCTCTTTTTATCTCCTTCTTTAGAATTATGAACAGGTGCCGCTTCTGAAATAAGACGAATCCCATCTTCCTCTTTTCCATATATAAATCCACAACACTCATCCGGGAAAGTGATTTCTCCATCGTTGTAAATAATGGATTTCGCCTTTTCTGTTATTTCAATATGATTCATGTTAGAATGGGATTAAAGATGTTCATATTTGGAAGCGTCATCAGCGAATGTAGTCACGATAACTCCTTCGTCAATAGATTCGGCTACACGGATAGCTCCTAGTAAATTGGCCGCCGCCGAAGGGCTGACTAGCAAACCTTCTTTCCTAGCGATTTCCGGAAGGAAAGCCAATGATTCTTCAGTACTTACCTCTGCGAATTGTTTAGGGACAGCCTTGTCATAAATAGGTGGTATGATTGCCGTTTCCAAGTGTTTCCAACCTTCCAGTCCATGCATCGGATTGTCGGGTTGTAAGGCTACATTTATCAGGTCGGGATTCTGCTCCAGCAGTCCCCGGCTCGTTCCGACAAAAGTACCGGTGGTGCCTAATCCGGCAACAAAATGAGTGACTCTTCCACCGGTCTGATTCCATATTTCTCGGGCGGTGGTGTTATAGTGCGCTTTCCAATTGTTTTCATTGGAATATTGATCCGCGTAATAATATCTTTCAGGGTTTTCGGCAAGTATTTCTTTTGCCAATATTTGAGCGCCGTCGGTCGATTCGAATCGAGACGAAAAAATCAAATCGACGCCTAGTGCGCGGAGTATTTTTTTACGGGCTTCAGATGCGTTTTCCGGCAATACCAGTTTTACTTTTACACCCAATGCGGCACCGATAGCACCATACGCGATTCCCGTATTACCGCTTGATGCGTCCAGTAGTATTTTGTCATCTTTCAAGTCACCATTCAATAGTGCTTCTTTAATGATATTAAAAGCCGGTCTGGCCTTTACACTATTTCCGAGTTGCTGCCATTCAAGCTTGGCGTAAATCTTTACATTTTTCTTTCGAAAAATATTTTGAATCGGATATAAAGGTGTATTCCCGATAAGGGTTTCGACCTTTTTTATTTTTAGAATATTCGTATTTGATAATTGCTTCGTCATTTTACTTGTATTGGAATAAGGAAAAAAGAAAACACCTTTCCGAAATTGGCTCGGAAAGGTGTTTTTGTGTACATACAGATTGTCATATACCCAAACATCTCCCTAGCCATCCGGCGGACGACAACAGCAACAACAGCAGCAAGAGATATGTGTATAAATATTCATGTATGAAAAGTATATGATAAAACAAAAGAGCCCCTCCGTATGACGGAGAGGCTCTTTAGATTTTTGCTCATGACTAACTTATATTGTCATTCACCCTTCCGTCATAACAGAATTGTGCAACAACAACAATATTTCTTAGTTTGTAATAACATGACACAATGATAAGGTAGGATTTTGAGAGAATCAAGTCAGATGATGAATTTTAACAGAATTGAATTTAAATTTGTGCCATTAAGATTCAAATCCATGAAAAAAATACTAGTTGCCAATAGGGGAGAAATTGCACTCCGCGTAATGAGAACCGCCAAAAGGATGGGTATAAAAACCGTCGCGGTTTATTCCGAAGCCGATAGACATGCTCCACATGTCCGATTCGCAGACGAAGCGTTTTGTATCGGTCCCGCTCCTTCGTCGGAGTCCTATCTACTAGGAGACAAAATTATCCGGATCGCCAAGGAGAACGGAGTCGATGGCATTCACCCCGGCTATGGTTTCTTGAGTGAAAACGCCGGTTTTGTAGAAGCGGTACAAGCCGCCGGAATTACATTTATAGGTCCGGATTCCCATGCTGTTCGGGTCATGGGCTCGAAGCTCGCCGCCAAAGAAGCAGTCAAGGACTTTGATATTCCGATGGTTCCCGGAACGGATAAGGCGATTCAAGATATTGAAGAAGCCAAAAGCATTGCTGCTAGTATCGGTTTTCCGATTTTGATAAAAGCATCCGCCGGTGGTGGTGGAAAAGGAATGCGTGTCGTTCGCGAAGAAGGTGAATTGCAGGAACAACTGGAACGGGCGGTCAGTGAAGCGACTTCCGCATTCGGCGATGGCTCGGTATTCATCGAAAAGTTCGTTGAGAATCCACGTCATATAGAAATCCAAATCCTAGCAGACAAACATGGAAACACCTTGCATTTGTTCGAGCGGGAATGCAGTGTCCAACGTCGCCACCAAAAGGTGATTGAAGAAGCGCCTTCCGCCTTGTTGACGGATGAAGTCCGCGCTAAGATGGGACAAGCCGCGGTCGATGTAGCGAAATCCGTGGATTATGTCGGTGCTGGTACAGTAGAATTCCTAGCGGATGACGATCTCAATTTTTACTTCCTGGAAATGAATACCCGCCTCCAAGTAGAACACCCGGTAACGGAAATGATTACCGGATTGGATTTGGTGGAACAACAAATTAAAATCGCTCGCGGCGAAAAACTGTCATTTGCACAAGAGGACTTGTCCATTACCGGCCATTCTATCGAGTTGAGGGTGTATGCCGAAGATCCACACGAGAACTTCATGCCTAGTACGGGTAACCTCTCCGTTTATATCCCACCTGTAGGCGAAGGGATACGCTTGGATGACGGTTACGAACAAGGTATGGACATTCCCGTTTACTACGATCCGATGATTGCCAAGTTGGTCGTTCATGCGGACAATCGTGCGGCGGCAGTAGATAAAATGTTGGAAGCATTAGAGCAATATCGAATTGAAGGTATAAAAACGACTTTGCCCTTCGGCAGGTTCGTTATGCATCATGAAGCTTTCCTTTCCGGAAAATTCAACACGCACTTCGTTTCGAAATATTACAATAAAGAAACCATTCAAGAACTAGCGGCACCATTCGCGGAAGCGGCTGCATTATTATCTGTACATTTAGTAGAGAAGAACAAGGACGCTTTGAAGGTGCCTGTACAACAAACAAGTGATTGGTGGAGCAAGAGCTAAAATTCAGGACGAAAACCGGATATTGTCATATCCTTCCGGATAAAATCGCATTTAGCCGTAGCGGCAAATTGGATAAAAACGGCGAACCGAAAAAAGGGATTCATATCTCTTTTATGACAGTCGTGTTTTTTGTTATTGCGGCTTTGTGCGTGCTCATATTCTTCTTGATGTTTCAGTCAGCGACCGTAGTGCCGAAAGTATTGGTCGGCCTCCTTATATTTTTTATGGTAGGAGGCACCTTGACGATAATGAGTAATACAACCGTTCCTTCGATTGACCGGAGTAAAATATTAAGCTTAGAATATATCGAGGGACAACAAGGATTAACCAGTTCCCGATTTCATGTCAAAATCGATATCGGAAAACACAAACCCGAAGAAAGATTGATTATCCTACCCGGTTATTTGACTGGTGGTGATGAGGAAGCGGAAAAGGCTCAACAACTTTTTAAAGACCAAGGATTGTTGTCTTGAAATCGTTAGATGTTATCACGAATTTTTTTGGATGAAAGACGAATCGTTATTTTGGGAATCAACGAGGCATTCTCCGCAAAGCATAGCCTTAGCTACGTTTAAGGGGAATAACGAAGTGGATTTGCAAAATAACGGTTTGGCTATACTCAATTTTTCGTGATAACATCTGTTATAAGTATAATTTTAAACTTTCCGAAAATTCCGCCCTTATCTGATTTTTATAAGCATCGCTGAATTGATTCCCTTTCAAATTCAATTCCTTGAGATGTTTTAAATTAAAAATAGAGTCGGGAAGCTCTTGAAGGCGATTCGAACTCAATATCAACGCTTTTAAATGTTTTAAATCGCCGATGTTGTCGGGCAATTTTTCCACTTTGTTTTTTGTGATACTCAATAATTGAAGATTTGGAAAATTGACCACTTCTTCTGGTAATTCTTTAATAGACCCTCCTTTAATGTACAGTTGGGTCAAGTGGGGCAAGTGTATGTCAATAGGAAAATATTGAATGGGATTATTTGAAAGATCCAACCTTTTCAAATTCGGAATCAAATTGAGAAAAGAAGGGATGGTATTCAATTCAAGGTTCCTGATTTTTAATTGAAATATCCTCGTTATACTCGAAATTAAGTGTGGTGGAATAAATTTGACAAAGTCATTTTTTTCTTTGGCGATTTGAAAAGCGCAGGCATAGCCGTAGCTATGCTGAGCATTTTCAAAGAAGCGAAAGGGAAAAAGGGCAAGTCAAAAAATTGCAAACCACTTAATTTCGAGTATAATTGTGATAATCGTTCAGGTAATGTTTCGGCAAGTCGTATATGATTCCATTTT
>JAHDCE010000118.1 GCA_020630045.1 Saprospiraceae bacterium
TGAAAGGGGCGAACCTCCGTCATTTTGAAAATTACCTCAACCAAGTGGCGAAGTCCATTTACCTCGACCTATTCAGCCCCATCGCAGGCGGAAGATTCTCCAAGCAGGACAACCAAATCATCGACTTGATAGAAACAGATGGACTCAGTAGATACTGTGGTTCAGGAGCGGGGACAATGGCTTATCCGTATGAAGACATGCTCAAATACTTCTCCCTCCGTTGGTTCACCTCCGGATTAGGAGAAGATTGGTTGAAATTGGACAAGTTGTACGAAACCGATTTGAGGGATTACCGCAAAACCCTTGAACAAGGTGGATACGCCGAAAAACCACACCGTGGCGAAAGGTATTTGTACCACCTCAAATTCCTAGGAGATGGAGGCCAAGCAAGGCCGTTTTTCCGCAAGGCATACCGAGATGGACACAACATCCTCAAAGACGGAGGAGTAGGGAAATCCAAAGCCAGACAATTCGTCGCTTCCTTAGAAACCGAAATTGATCGACTCGTAAATTCGGATGCCAAACTCAACGCCCTGAAAGAAAACCTTTATTTGGACAGGGACAAATTGGGCAACCGCAATCATGCCCTGAATGTCATCAGAGATATGGAAGACGAGCTTGAAAACTACAAGCGAGCAGTCCTTCGATTCATTGACACGACCAAAAATTACCTCATCAATCAAGTATTGTTGTCGGATGAAGGTGCGCCCAATGGACACCAAGACGTCTCATATCATCTCAATACTTGGATACTCAATCGTGAAGAACCGGTTCACCCGGTCACCGCACGGGCCATCCTCTACGAAATCGACCTGGTTCTGGAAAGGATGGGAAGGGCTTTCAAGGAAAACAACGAAATGATGTTGGCTTCCATCGAAAACTACAACCAAGTCTTCGACCTCGAAGAAACGGAAGATATCGTCGAAACCGCCGAAGATGTAGCCCGAATGGTACTCGACCAACCTTTTGTCTCAAGGATGTTCCGAAACCGTTTCAAATCCTTTGTCAAGGAATACGCTGAGAACAGTACCGAACAAGGTTACAATCTCGAAAGTTATATGAAGTCCAAATTGACCGAAGAAGTTTTCGCCGGCGTACAAAGGGGACTTCGTATACTAATGGAAAACTTCGAAAGGTTTTTCGTCAACCTAGGCGATGTCCGCGATCGACTGGAAGCAGAAACCAATCTGGAAGCCCAGCGACACGACAAAACCGGCGACGAATCACGGATTTTCATTCTAGCTTCCGAGAAAATGAAAGACAAACTCTGGGAGGAAGTAGGAATAGGAGCTGCCTTGGATGAGTTGCCATCCGAAATTTCCGTCCGTATTTTCCTAGGACAATACAAGCGCTTCTGCAAGCAATTCAAAGGGGAATATATCACCGAAGAACGCCCCGAAAAGGTAGAAGAAATGATTCGCAAAGACGTCATCGCCTGGGGACAAAAACACCTTCGTCAAGAAGATCGGATTAACTTGGACGTCATCGCTGCATTACGCAAAGAGGCCCAATACGAGGGAGTCGCCGATGATAAAATCGAAGATTATATCAAAGACCGTATCGACCGATTGGACAACGTGACATCCCCATTGGTACCCATACCAATGAGAACGGAATCCATCAGTTTCAATACCTGGGGAGTACATCCGTCCGTATTGGAAAAAATGTCAGAATCTTTGGCTCAGGAAGTCTTTAAGGATGATAAGACGGTCAGTGACGCATTCTCAGAATATGAAATGATACGTAGCAAGAGCATCTTCGGTATGACCATCGAAGATTTCTCAAAGTTCCATTGCGGTGATGAAGAGAAAGGAGTGCCTGTCGGCAATTACTTCTCCGCATATATGAAGCGTATCCGATTGTTGGAAGGAGAGGGGAGAACCGTCACCCCGCACTTGGACAAAAGATGGCATTCTCCTTATTACCTCCCTGATTTGCACGATTCTTCCGTCGAAAAAATCAATAGCAAAATCGTCAAAGCTTTGACTTATGGCTTAACCTTAGGCATCCTTAAACCGATTCCTTTCGATGGTAAACACTATTGGGAATTCCAAGGGGAAAAAGTCAATAAGTGGGTCAATTACAATGGTGAAAAGGCCTTGGCCGATTTCAATACTTTGTATGGAGCGCTCAACCAAAGTATGGGCATTGTCGATGCCATACTCGAACAAGCCGATCAGATCAACGATAGGGACAAAAGAAAACACAAACAAGAATTCAGGAAGTATGCCTTCCATGAAAATTGCTCGAAGATTTCATATCCGTTCCATGCCGGAGATTTGAATATCTTGGACATGTTCCTAGAATATTTTAACCATCATGATATCTCCAAAGAAGCGGAAGAGGAAGGACATTCTCTCCTACGTTCTTTAGTAGACGAAATCATGGGATTCTATATCGGAATTTTTGGTGCCGGCAAACGAAATACCGCCAAGGAGGAAGTCCAAAAATTATTCAAAAACAGGTTGTTCAAGTTTTCTAAAAACCTGAAAAATATGGATGACCATATCCGCATCAAAGGTATATTAGATAACCAACTTAAATCATTGAAGTAATCCATCGGTGACACATTACCTCCTCAATCTCACGCGGCAGTTCACCGACAATCGGTTCGACAATCCCTTTCTCTACGATTTGTATCGTAAGGAAGACCTCGCCCTTGTACATACGAGAACGGGAACGATTGCTTCGAAAATCGATCGCGCTTTTTTGGAAATCATGCGTTCAAGACTCACCTTCCGTGAATCCGAATGGCGCTTGATTGTCCTTGTTGAACTATTCGATGAGAACATGGGAGGCTCGTCCAATTTTATCGCATACCTTCGATGGATTGAGGAAGGTTTGGTCAATCGACTCCGAGAGAACGGATGGAAAGGCCCGCAACAAATCCTTCTCATTTGGCCCGACAAGGAAATCGCGGAGGATTTCGAACTCGGACTCAGGAAATACGAAAAAGGCTTGCTTTTGGACAAGCACGGTTTTCCCCCTTCCGGGGAATGGGATAGCCTGCCGGATTTCGCTTCTTCAATGGAGTCGATTTGGAAAACCGCCACGCCCTTGTTCATCGGCAAAAATCCTGATACGCTTTCAGTGACAGATCGACGAAAAGTGGAAAAATCTTTCCAACAATTGGAGGTCAAATTGAATCATTATCTAACAACGATAGAAAAAATACCGCTTCATTCGAAAAGGACGGAAATCACCTATTTCCAATCCGATTTATTCAAGGAAATGAAGACGGCTTTGCAAACTGATTTGGATAAAATAAAAACCAAACCATCGCTTTGGGGCAACTTCAAACCCGACCATTGGATTTTGGAAACGTTCAGCAATCATTTCGGTTTGACATCGGTCATCCGAAAAGGAAAAACGGCATTCTTTAGGATGGATACTTCCAGATGGCCGGATAGTCAAATCGATTTGTTCCTCCTGCTTCGATTCATTGTCGAAGTGCCTAATTTCAGAACCATTTCCGAAAGGAACAGTTGCGTCTACTTAATGCGGATGGGCAAGAAGCAAGAAACGACCATTCAAAGAATATCCGATTATATCGAAGGACTCAATTTCGTTGAAAACGAAATCGTCGGTTGGAGAGGTAAAGTAGAGCAAGAACCGGTGACCATTATTCAGTATGAAGCACCTGATTTCTTGAGGGCGAAAAATGATGAATTGACTGATGTGACCGTCAATCGATTCCATGTAGAACCGTTCAAAGCTCGTGGCTCATTAAGCCGATTTGATGATTGGACCAACCGGATTGCCCTTGGTTTGGATGACATGCAAAAGTCATTAGTGCCGGTTGTCCGGGAAACTTACCGCGTCAACTCCCAGCTACCTTTCGGTGAAACGGAATTGACCATGACCGAAACGGAATGGGAAAGAAAACGGAACGATTTAGAAGAAGACTACCAACGTCGTCGAAATTTGATTCGGAATACCATCAATGTCGATTTCGCTTCCGCGTTCCGCGGCGAAATCCCCCCTTACCGGGAAAGGCTTGATAGTTTGTTGAAAATCCGACCCAAAAGTTTGCTATTTATTTGTGCCATTTTATTCGGTATCCTCTTATTGAATCAACCATACTTCACCGGCTATGGATTTGAAACCTCGGCAGCTACTATGTCTTTGCTTGTGGTCATCGGGGCGGTTTCGACCATCGCCGCTGCCTTTATTATTCTTTGGCGTTGGTATGTGAAACCGGTTCGACAATTGACCGAGGAAGCATATGGTGTCGCTCGACAAGCCAAAATCAATGGTATGGATGAATTCAACAATCAACAAGATTACATCCGGAGGATATTAGCGGTTCGAGTAACGAGGAAAAACATTCGAGCCATCGACCACAAATTGGACGAACTCAGGATGAGCAAGCAAAAAATAGAATACATCCTTCGAGAAATCGAACAGCACCGAGGACTCATGTCAAATATGATAACGGATATGAAACTCAAACTCAAAGATTCCGGACAAGGATTCCGAGGGAGTATTACACAAAACCATACATTAGAAAAACCATTTAGAACGATGGATTTCGCAGGTTTCTTTTCAAATGGTCAACCACCCAAAAACTTTACCATGAATGTGAACGGGACACCATCCGGTGAGAAAAGTCCGGCTGGGGATTGGGTCAAAGATTTGGAACTAATCAATGATGATTTATTCAGGGCGGATTAATGCTTAAGTTATCCGTCAAAACAAACGATAATTGATTTTTTTAATTCTCATATTAATATTGGTTCAACTGCTGGCTTGCTGGGCGGTAGGTAGGGGAGATTTTCCCAAACCCGCCCGTTTCCGCCAAGGATGGACCATGTTACTTTCATTGGTACTGTTTATAGCGACTATCGTCGCCTATTATGAAGGATGGAAAGTTGATGAATTCTTCTTACTGGTACAAGGCATATGCCGACTAGTGGATGTCAGCAATCCGGCCGTGCTAGATCCTGCGACACTAATGCTTTACCTAGCGGTGGCCGCAGCAATCATTGGTGGATTGAAAAGTATTTTCAACTCCTATGTGCTAGACAAAGGACTGATAAAAACCAACTTGGCCGAAGAGAACCGCAAAGCACGATTCATTAAAAAAATCGATCTCGTATATTATTCCAATTCCCAAGGAAAAATCGTACTCGAACCGCACTGGAAATTCGCCAAACAATTCATGTTGGCCATGTTGATCCTTTCGGGAATAGCTCTGGTTTGCTCCATCGTTTTTATCGAATATCTAGGTGACTTTCCGGCATGGATCGCCCTGCCTGTTTTCCTGTTTTTGGAAGTGTATCGTTTTTTAAATGGAGAAGAAGATGTGTTTTCCGATGCCGGAAAAGGAGGGATAGATATTGATTTGCCCGGCCTCAAAAAATCAGCGAATTACTACAACCTTTGGGAAGAATATCAGAAAGTGTGGGATGACAAATGGTTGCTAGCATTCCATTATAGAGGACGTGAAAATTTTGATACCAAAACAGGTGCTCTAAAAGATCCGATTCTTAGGGATTTACCACTTCCCGAAAGACAAAAAGAAGTATTCCGCTCCTTGGAGCAAAACCAAGATATTATCATCTCCAATATCCGGTACGGAGAGTCCGCCCCGGTTTTATTCACCCATTTACTCCGCAAGGTGCTTGATGGAGAACGCATATTGGTCATTACGCCCAAAAGATGCTACATCCAATCCGAATATCATAAATCGGTGAAAGAGTGGTTTGACAAAGGAGTCGAAAAAATCAGTGGCAACGACACATATTGGAAAAGCATCATCTACGATTATACCCGGAGGGGGCAACTCGAAGCCGATATCGTTATCAGTTCCGCCGGTGATTTACTAGGACACCGTGCCTTGGATTACGAATGGTTTTCCCGATTGACTACTCTCGTTTTTGTTTATGCGGACGATATATTGGCGGCCGACCCCAGCAATAACCATATCCTGCTCAAAGCACTGAAAGATAGATACCAAGATCTCCAGGTGATTATGCTTTCGCAAGAACGTTCCATGTTGCAAGGTTCCATCCGTCGGAATTTTGAAATGAAGGAAGACTTCAAGGAAATCAAATTACTGGAAGATGGTGCGTCCGAAACATTTATCCTCTTCTGGGAATTAGAGGGTTCGGCATATGAAAATGCGATTTTGCGGGGACATTCCATCTCCGTTCTTGGGCCCGAAGCTCCGCTTTCTCTCCTAGCAATGACAGACGATGTTTGCGACGTGGAAATCGTAGAACAAAATAACCTTCCTTACATCGAATATCCCGAAGAACTCAAACGATATTTTGACAAGGTCAGACAAGATATCATTCCGATCGGAAGGATGAAAGGGGAGATAGAAAAACGGATGTACACCGTTCCTTATTCCCTGTCCAACCAAAGGCGTGAAGAATCGATGGTCATGGTGAGGGACACCATGTTCAACGCACCGATGATGCTCGAAAAATGGAACTCTTTCGGCAACTCCGTTTCCTTCGTGCACATCATCAGCCCGCCTTATATGTTGCGGGAATACTTTATCGACAATTTTAGGTTTTTCAAAGGTTCGCCCTTGTACCCGCTCACCGCTTTCCTCATGAATGGTTCTCGGTTTTCAGTCGCCATCTCCCTGCTGGAAAGGATGATTCTGGAACCCGTTCCCGAGCGGATCGTTCGTTTCGAACTGGACAAAATAAAGATGGGCAAAATGCCCGCCTATCGAGCGCTACGGGAACTATTTTTATCCGCTTTCAGAGTGGATTTGGACAAGAACCATTGGGTTCGAATCCAGCCCGTCCAAGAATTCGATGAACAAGCCAACGATTACAAGGAAATCATGTACTTCACCGTCAATGAATCCGTTAAAGATCACATTGAACTGGAGTTTTTGAAACTGGTCAGAATCGTAGAACAATTCGAAAGGAATGTCATCAGCCTGATTCCCTATGATTTGGTGAATCAGCGATACGCCAAAGGACAACACATCGCTCTGAACGGAAGGTTGTTCCAAGTGGAAACCCTGGAGACGGATACCATGACACTAAGGGTCAAAAATATCGAACCTACCGAAAACATCGTCGAATACCGATTCGATAACAGAATTCATTTGCATGACATGTTGCCACCGGTCGGAGGAGATGTTATTCCGGTCAATGACAATTTCAGGTTCACCTTTACGGAAGGACGGTTTGATGTGGCGACTAAAGGTTATTTCGCATTTAAAACGGGCATACAACTCGTAAAGAACAATACCGATTTCGAATATTTCCGCTTGACGGAAGAAGATATTCCTCCAAGGGAATACCCCTTGGGGAGAATGCTGGTCTGGGAGTTTATCACCAAGGCGAAAGATCCTCGAAAGGTAGAAGCGACTATGGTCGTTTTACTACAAGAGTTAATGCCTTCTTTATTTCCCGAAAATTACAAGTATATCATTATTTCAGCTCCCTCAGTAGGTGATTCCCTTCCGGAAAATATGAATCGCCTATATACTGAAATGACCTTGGAAAATGAAGGTTTGGCACATTCACAAGATGGTTACAATGTCCGCATATTCATGTTTGAGGACGCACATAAGGACTTGGGGCTTCTGGGTAGTATTAATGTCCATTGGAAATATATATTCCGATTATTGGACGATTATTTGACTTGGTTGGAAGCAGCGGCAACCAATCGTCAACCCGACCTGGGGGATGTTTCATTCCTGACGGCCACCGATTATAGAACGGGTAAACCGAATCCGTTCTTCTTGTCTTTCGGTCAGGGAATCAGTGCTCCCAAAGCAGGTCTATTCAAAGGATTGGCTAGGTTTTCTCCATTATTGGATTTGGCAGCGGTAAAGGGGATAACCACTGCGGTCGTCGGGGAGGGCAATAATTTAACCATCCAAAGAACCAAGCGACCGACTGAATATGTCAAAGGGGGAACCATGTCTTCCGGTGTCCATCAATGTGATTTCTGCGGCCAGTCCTACCCTCATCAAGAAATGAATCGACTAGGAGATGGAAGGGAGCAATGCAGCAATTGTTCGGCGGATGCTTGCACGGAAGAAGATGTGAAATTAGCGCTTGAGGAGGCTTACAAATACCTCAAGAAAAAGAAACGTAAAAAAGAACTTCCAAAGGATATCGATATCCGTGTTTGTGGAGCCGTGGAAATTCAGCAGGCTAGGGGAGAAGTATTCCGCCCTACGCCGTCCTTCGATCCGAGATCCATTGGATTGGCGATACAGCGGGGTAACAATTATACCATCCTCATCGAAAGTCATCAACCCTATTACAAGACATTGGCGTTGTTCGTGCACGAACTGACTCATATTTGGCAATATAGCAATACCGATTTTCAAAGACTTAAAAAAGAATGGGGTATTTATCTGGTGGAAGGCCATACGACTTGGGCCGAAATAGATTGCTTGTCCATGCATCCGGACTTTAAGACGGATGAACGTTACCGAAAATTCGTAGAAGAAGAAAAAACACGGAAGGATGATTATGGAGAAGGATATCGCCTCCTAGTAAGTTTGATGGAAAAAGAAGGCCAAACAGATGCCTTCAAATATATTGAAGAACATTATAGGATTTAAAAAATTTAAAATGAATATAAAAGACGCGAAAGTACTCATAACAGGAGCCACCAGCGGTATCGGTTATGAAACGGCAAAGGTATTATTGGAACAAGGAGCCCAAGTCGTTATTTCAGGAAGGAACCCGGAAAAATTGGAAAAAGCCAAGCAAGAATTAAATGCACCCGGGTTTCTAGCCGATGTGCAAAAAGAAGATGAGATCATCACCTTGATCAACAATACCATTCAGGAATTGAATGGGTTTAATGTGATAATAAATAATGCCGGATTAGGTCGGTTTTCTCCTTTGATAAATACGACTGTCGAAGACTTTCAACAACAATGGCAGGTCAATGTTCGCGGATTATTTATTGCCGGTCGAGAAGCGGCTAAACATTTTATCGAAAACAAATATGGCAATATTATTAATGTAGGTTCTACGGCGGCTTTAAATGGTTTTTCAAATGGCTCATCCTATGTGGCGAGCAAGTTTGCCGTATCCGGACTAACGCAATGTTGGCGAGCGGAATTGCGACCACACAATATAAGGGTGATGCAAGTCAATCCGAGTGAAGTCGTTACCGAGTTCGCCGAAAAAGCCGGCTATAATCAAGAGGACAACGGACATAAATTAAAATCCTCCGAAATCGCGCACTTGATTATTACCATGTTGTCCATGAGGGACATCGGATTTATTCCCGAAGCTTCGGTTTGGGCGACGAATCCATGGGGGAAATAATTTAAATGACTATCCGAATTCTTATACAGGTAATACGTCTCCGTTAGGAGGCGAATGTTTATAGCCTGAAAATGTAGAAATATCATCGCACCTCGTAGGAGCCGCCTGAAATGATTATGGAATCAGGCAGCCCCTACGGGGCGCAAATTTATATCGC
>JAHDCE010000119.1 GCA_020630045.1 Saprospiraceae bacterium
TTGAATATTTCGAATATCATGTGGAGTGATTAGTAATTCTTATCTGAAATTTGTTCAAAATAGCTCACACGGCTAAACAAGTTTGTTTTACAAACTCGGAATAGACCTTGAATTTTATTTATTCGCCCCTTGTTCTATCCAGCAACGGATGAGTTCCCTTTCTTCGGGTAACATCCCGGTCTGGTTGTTATTGGGCATGGTCTCGGTGATGACAACCCGCTGCATGATTTCTTCGGTCTTCGCTACGATTTGATCCGGGGTATCGAACATGACACCGTTCGGAGCGGCTGTCCAAATTTTGTCTGTCGGACTAGCGGAATGGCAAGTTTGACACCGTTCTTGAATGATGGAATATACCACCGGAAAATCTACGGGACTACATGGTCCTCCCTTGGGTTTGGGCGCTGAAACAAAGGCCACACCAAACATGATGAGAATCGCCGCCGGAAAAACGAAGGTGGACATTTTGCCTTGTTCTCTTAAATTGAAATAATGCTTTCCAAGAGCGGTGCCTAAAGTAATGGCTGCTAGCAATGCCCAGTTCCATTCATGACCGAAGGTACTTGGGAAGTGATTACTAATCATCACAAATAACACTGGCATAGTGAAGTAATTATTGTGAAATGACCGAAGCCTTGCGAACTGTCCCAGTTTGGGGTCAGGCACGCGGCCTTCTTTAGCAGCCTTGACCATCGCCTTCTGAGAAGGGATGATGAGGAAAAATACATTACCCGCCATACAGGTACCCAAGAGCGCTCCAAAATGGATATATGCTGCCCGCGGATTAAATACTTGAGTAAAGAAATATGCGAATAAGGTAGCGATTATAAAACCCACTAGAGCGAAGAGCGGCCCATTTTTCAACAAGGGTGTTCTGGACATTAAATCATATATCAAATACCCTAGTGCCAGTGAACCCAAACCTACCATCACACCTACCCAGGACGGAACGTCCCAAATATTGGGATCGATAAGCATGGATTCGGCATTGAAATAATAGACGACACAAAGTAAGCACATCCCGGAAATCCAAGTAAAATAGGCTTCGTATTTGAACCAGTGTAGATCATCCGGGATTTTGCCCGGGGCATTTTTATATTTTTCAATATAATAAAAACCACCACCGTGAACCGACCAAAGGTTACCGGCAATGTCCTTGCCTCTGCCATGATGTTGCCGATCCAAACTGTTTTCCAACCAGACGAAATAAAAGGAAGTACCAATCCAAGCAATACCGAATGTAATGTGAAGTAATCGAACGATGATGTTCATCCATTCACGGAAATGGCCTTCGTATATGGTGCCTTTAATATTGAGATAAGCTACCAGGACCAAAGCTGCCGATACGATGGCGATAGCGGCATAATGGAAAGTCCTCGAATCCGATATTTTACCGTCGTTCTTTTCCTTTTTGTCCAGCACTTCGTCTCCTTGTATTTCCTTAGCGGTGAAGGAGAGACTGTAACTGGCTTGCGTCAATAAAAAAAGAACCAATAGAATAAAAAATATAAGAAGTATAATAGCTATGCTCATATGTGGACGATTTTTCCGAATAGGCGCAAGCGACTGACTCCGCCATCAGGGTAAATGAACAATCTGGCATGAGTGACCACTTCATTGTCCGTCAATTCCTTTTCAAATACATGTTCGGCATGAGCGGACAACTTTTGTTTGGACAAAGCCTCCCTCCAATCGACATTTCCTTCAAGGACATCTTTATCGTTTTCTGCGGAGCAGAATTCCAAGCTACAACAATCGGGATAATTGCCTTTGAAATGATGTGTATCTACCAATACCCGATCTACCTTACCGGGATGAGCGAGCCGGATAATAATCCAGTCCCGGTTGCCGGGCGTCCGGTTCCTTTTGGTTTCCCAGCCGTCTCCCATATTGACTCCTTTGCCGGGCATGATGAGGTTGTCCTTGGAACTGAAGAACATATCATTGCAAGTAATCGCTTTCGCTCCATTGATGGCTGCCGCCAAATCTATTTCTTCGGAAGAATCGATTTGTTGCCAATCCTTGGCCACTTCACCATAAACTCGGAAGCGGGCTACTCCGCCATCAGGATAGATGTGCAATCGAATATGTGTATAAACTTCATGATTATCGCAGGCGTATAAGTGTTGACTGCCCGGGTCTAGCGGTGATTTCGGAAGGATTTCATTCCATGGAAGGGCGTCGAATTCTTCTTGTGATAAAGCATCAAGGTTTTTATCGGTTTTCAATGCCTCTACCGATGCATGCGGAGGATGATTTCCTAGGAAGTGGTTGGTGTCGATATCGAAGCCGTGAACACAACCCGGTGTGGCTAATTTCAATACGGCCCAATCGTGTCCGGACACCCTTTTCCTCCTGGACTCCCAGCCGTCCATCCACTTTCCCCGTTCCGTATATTTATCGGGGATGAATATGCCTCTACCCGGTTGAATTAGGTTTTCTTTTTCGGCGAAAAAATCGTCTGTGGCGAAAAGTACTTTTCCGCCTAATTTGGCTTGTGCCAAATCTAAATAATCTTCATTAAAAGCCATGTTCTGTTTTTAATATCGTTTTACCTTGTTGCAAATGAATGAATTTCCGGTCGTGGTAAACAAGTCGGCCATTTACGAAAGTGGCGACCACTTCTCCGGACAACTGTTTTCCGACATAGGGTGAAATTTTGTGTCGATGTTCGATGTCTTGTTCCCGAACTTTGAAGGATGAGGCGGGGTTCCAAATGGTAATATCCGCATCGAATCCGATTTGTAATTTTCCTTTGGAGTTTTTCAATCCGATGAACTCCGCCGGTCCTGAAGTTACTAATGGAATAAAAGATAATAAATCCATCTCGTCTTTCAATGCCGTCCAAGAAGCGGAAAGTAAAAACTGGAGTCCTGCTATCCCTCCCCAAGCGGCATTAAAATCACCGGTTTCCAATCCTTTGACATCAGGGGGTGCCGGGGAATGATCGGTGGCGATAAAATCTATTTCTCCGTCCACGAGAGCTTTTATCAAGTAACGGTTGTTGTTGCGTGAACGGATGGGTGGTGCACATTTGTACAATGTATCCCCGTCTTCGATTTGCTCCGAAGAAAATAAGATATAATGCGGGCAAGTTTCAACCGTCAGCGGATGACCTTGAGATTTAATTTGGCGAATGTGTTCTAACGAATTGGCGGAAGCCAAGTGGACGACGTGAGCTTGGGTGTTGTATTTTTTACAACCTTGAATAAAGACATCCACACCATAATCCTCCGATATATTGGGCCGCGAATCCATATAACTTTGATAGGACTTGGTCGTTCCCCGTAAGGGGATCAATCTTGGTGTCCATTCACAATGCGCTAGTATGGGAATGTTTTTTCCTCCTAGGAATTTCATGAGTCCGTCCAGGTCTTCTTCTGAGATATTCGGAAATTCGTCAATACCGGAATGTACGAGGAAAACCTTCACCCCCAGGCATCCTGCCTCTAGGGTTTGTTGTAATGTTTGAAAGTCGTCGTTGGTCGCCCCTGCCCAAAATCCGCAATTCACATGGAGTTTTCCTGCTGCGGCATCTAATTTTCGCCGGAAGGCGGCAGGAGAAGTAACGACGGGGCTGGAATTGAGTGGCATATCGACAAGGGTGGTCGTTCCACCCTTAGCGGCTGCTTTGGTAGCAGTTTCAAATCCCTCCCATTCGGTTCGGCCGGGTTCGTTGATGTGGACATGGGCATCGATGCATCCCGGCATAATCACCGAGTTACCGAAATCGAAGTCCGCTCCGGCCGAATCGTTTTGTCCTACTCGGATATCAGTGATTTTACCGTTTTCCAAGGTAATGGTAGCCGGAAGGAGCCGGTTATCAATGAAGCATCTTCTGCTGAATATGATAATCCTTTCTGTCATTAGGCCGAATATAGCGCCATTAATATTTTTTCGGTCGTCATCGGTGCATCATAGGGAATATTCGCATTGGGATTGAATGCTAGGATGGCATTCGTCAAGGCGAAATATGCACCAATACCATACATCAACGGCGGTTCGCCTACGGCTTTGGAACGCAGAATCGCCAGGTTATCATGATCGGTGTTCAGGAACTTGACCTGAATGTCTTCGGGAATCGAATAGACATCCGGAATTTTGTAGTTCGCCAAGGTATGCGACCTCAATCTTCCTTGTTTATCGTATTGTAAATCTTCTAGGGTCATCCACCCGATTCCTTGAACGAGACCTCCTTCGATTTGTCCTAAATCGACGGCTTTGTTCATACTGGAACCGAAGTCGTGTACGATTTTCACCGAATCGATATCATAGGTCCCTCTGATACAATCTACGGTCACTTCAAAAATGGATGTGCCGTACACGTGATAAGCGAATGGGTGTCCTTTTTCTTTCTCTTTATCAAAATGAATGACCGGTGTCGAGTAGTGACCTTTGGCACTCATATTGAGGCGAAGCAGCAAGGCTTTCGCCACCAAATCATCCCATGATAATTCGGTGGGGTTTCCGTCCAGGAAAACCATTTCATTGCTAAAAGAAATCTGTTTTTCATCCGCTCCTCCTAGCAATTCCGCGGCAAGCGGAACGAGTCTTTCTAGAATTTGGCGACAAGCATCTTGGAGAGCCCTTCCATTCAAATCCGCCGTGGCGCTCGCTGCGGATGGCGAGGTGTTCGCCACTCTGGAAGTGTTCGTTGTTTCGAGTCTTATGCGGTCATATGGTAAGCCGAACATCAAGGCCGCTACTTGTACCATTTTGGTATTGACCCCCTGCCCCATTTCGACGGCTCCCGTACTGACGCCGACACTACCGTCACCATAAACGTGAACCAGTGCTCGGGCGTTGTTCATGGGTGTGTTTGTGAAAGATATTCCAAAACAAATCGGCATGATGGCCAATCCTTTTTTGGATAATGATTGACTGTGGTTGTATTCTTCGACCTCTTCCACCATTTTGAGGAAGTCGAAATCTCCATGCGCTTGATCCCAACAACGATTAGCTTCGCTATTTTCAACGATTTGGCCGTAGGAAAATTCGTTTCCGTCGCGAAGTAGATTTTTCTTTTGGATACCCCAAGGGCTTACGCCCAACTCCCTGGCCGCATGGTGAATGGCCGCTTCCATCACAAACATTCCTTGTGGGCCACCGAATCCTCTAAATGCCGTATTGGGGGCGATATGTGTTTTGCAAGGATGTGCTGTCATCCGTACGTTGGGGACGAAATAGGAATTGGTGCCATGAAAAAGTGTCCGTTCTAATACAGCGGTGGACAAATCCGCGGCGCCTCCACCATTTTGAAAGAAAGATGCTTCAAAGGCTACGATGTTCAAGTCTTTGTCCAATCCGATTTTATAGTCACTTCGGTATGGGTGGCGTTTGCCGGTCATTCGAAGGTCTTCATGTCTTTCTAAAATCAACTTCACCGGCCGGCCGGTTACAAAACAACCCAATGCGGCCAATCCTGCCCAAAGGGACGCTTGATCTTCTTTTCCTCCGAATCCACCTCCGATTCGATTGACATTGACCTCTATTTTACTCATTTCTAGTCCTAGGACGGCTGCGACCACCCTTTGTACGGCGGTCGGGCCTTGGGTGGAGCTTTCTACTAGGATTCCTCCTTGGTCTCTTGGAATGGCATAAGCTCCTTGGGTTTCCAAGTACAAATGTTCTTGGCCTCCGGAGTCCGCTTTGCCTTCAAACACATGGGCACATTCGGCGAAAGCCGAATCGGGGGAACCTAAGGAAAACGTTCTTGAGTTGCTCAACATGCTTCCTTTTGCATATGCTTCTTTGGGGTCGACAATGACTTCGAGTTGTTCGTATTCGGCGTGAATAAGGGCTGTGGCCTCATGAGCAATTTCTTCGGATTCAGCTAAGACCAATGCAACGGGTTGTCCCATGAAGTGAACGTCGGTTTCCGCTAACAAGGGTTCGTCTTTTATAATCCCTCCGATTTGATTGACGCCGGGAACATCTTTGGCTGTGAGAATGGCGAAAACGCCTTCGAGTTCTTCCGCTTTGGAGGTGTCTACTGATATGAGTTTCCCGTGAGCACAAGAGGAGTCGAACACCTTTGCAAAAAGAGTTCCTTCTAATTCGGGAAGATCATCAATATATTTGGTTTTTCCGGTTACGTGAAACGGAGCATCCAAATGAATATCTTTTTTTATTTTTTTATTTTTTACTTCTTGCATTATTTCAAGTTACTTGTAGTGGCAAATATTGATTTATTCCAATAAAAAGGAATACATCATGCAGGAGTAATCAAGGAACTGACATCCAAGATTTCAGAATTAATTTTAAGACAATGAGCTAGGAACAACTGCCTAGCTAACAACCTTTTGTAATCAGCGGAACCTCTTGGGTCACTGATTGGAGAAATCTCGCTTTGTAATACATCCAATGCTTTTGTAAGGGTATTACCATCTAATATTTTCCCTAGGAGAAAATCTCTTGTCTTATTCAAATATTTAGGTGTGGGGCCAACCCCTCCTATTGAAATATGACATTCAGCAATTTTATCGTTTTGCAATTGAATTAAAGCTGCCGAATTGACTGAAGCGATATCTAAATATTTTCTTTGTGAAACTTTTTCAAAATTGAAATAAGAAGAAGAAAAATCAGGGATTTCAATCAGGATATTAGTGAGATGTTCCCCATCTCTCATATTCATTTTCTTATAGTCTAAATAAAATTCCCGTAAGGGTAATCTCCTAGTAGATTTCCCGTCCGTTAATTCAATATCAGCATTTAAACCCAATAAGAAGATGGTAAAATCTCCGATGGGTGAAGCGTTGACCAGATTACCTCCGATCGTCGCCATGTTTCTGATTTGGGACGAAGAAAGTAATTTAAAAAACTCTTCATTTCCCGGAAGAGCGTCATTAAAAACGGCGGAGCGATAAAGGTCTCCCATCGTCACCGATGCTCCGAAGGAGAGTACATTTCCATTCAACTCAATGTGGTTGAGTTCGGGCTTATCGAACATGTGGTCAGGAGCTGAGGTGTACATCTGCCGGGGCTTTTGGACATATAAATCCGTTCCTCCACCTAGTTTGATGCCTTCGGCACGTTTCAAGCCATTGCTTTGTAAAGATTGATTTTTAATTTTCTCCAATTTGGCGGGGATGGTATTGAAATAATCCGGCAGGTAGCCGGCCTCCACCAATTGTTCGATGGACGGAACGGAATCATTCCAATCATCGGCGACCGATTCGCAAGCGCGGAGGATAGATTTGTACCCGGTGCAACGGCAAATGTTTCCGTCTATGGCTTTGACCATATTTTTCATGGATACCTCTTCTCCGGTGAGGAGTGCTCCGGTCATGCTGACAACGAATCCGGGGGTACAGAAACCGCACTGGGTTCCGCTTTGGTCAATCATGGCCCGTTGAACTTTGGTCAATCCTTCCATATCCAACCCTTCGATAGTGAGAAGGTGTTTTCCGTGAGCATTGGCAAGCGGCATGATACAACTGGTCATGGACCGGTACACCAATCGTCCGGATTCAAAATCACCTACAAGAACAGTACAGGCACCACACTCCCCTTCCTTGCAGACGAGTTTCATGCCTTTAAGTTTTCTCTCTTTTCTGATGAAATCCAGCGTCGCTTTCGCAGAATCTTGAAGCGGGACTGAAATGGTTCTATCGTTGAGTATAAATCGAATCATGTTTAAAGATTTAGATCTACGAATTTAAAATCTTTGCCATCAAACAAGCCTTTGTCACTGAGCTTGAGTTGAGGAATCACCAATAATGCCATAAACGAAAGTGTCATGTATGGCGAACCTAGTTTAGCACCTAGCTCCTTGGCTTTTTTATCCAGCAAAGTATATTGGTCGGCGACTTCATAACCATTTTTATTGGTCATGATACCTGCAACGGGCAAGGGTAGCACTTCCACCTCCCGGCCATTGGCCAAAGATAGTCCACCTTTGGCTTCGATAATGGCATTAACGGCACGGGTCAAATCTTGGTCGTTGGTTCCAACCGCTACTATATTGTGTGAATCGTGTGCGACGGAAGACGCAATGGCTCCGGATTCAAGTCCGAAGTTGCGGATGAAAGCTACTGCCGGCGGTTGGTCGGAATAGCGATTGACGACGGTAATTTTGAGAATATCCTTCTCGATATCTGATACCCATTTTCCATTTTTTTCCTTAGGAGAAAGGTGCAATTCATTGGTCACAAGTTGGCCATCGAGCGCTTCTATAACTCGTATATTTCCGGGTTGGGCTTGTATTTCAAAATCATGCTCCTTTTTGATAGAGGTATTGAAATTGTTCAGGATAGGAGCCGCTTGGTATTGAGCGCTTGACTTTCCGTTTTCGGCAACTAATTCACCATTAATATATGTGTGTGTGGGGATAAAATCTTTAAGGTCATTCACTATGATGAAGTCCGCTTTGTCACCAACTTGTAAAGCACCGACTTCCAGTCCGTAATGCCGGATGGGATTGATACAAGTCATCCTTAAGATTTTCATCAGCGGAATTCCTTTGGCCACCGCTCTGGCTACGGCTTCATTGATATGACCGACGGCTAGATCGTTGGGATGTTTGTCATCGCTACAAAGCATCATGTTTTCCCAGTGGTCGTGGGCGAGAGGGATCAACGCTTCGAAATTTTTCGCGGCCGACCCTTCACGGATGATGACTTTAATTCCTTTTTGTAATTTTTCGAGGGCTTCTTCGTAGGTAAAACATTCGTGGTCGGTATAAATGCCGGCAGCGATATATTTGTCCAAATCTTCTCCTCGTAATCCCGGAGCATGGCCGTCTATGGTTTTGCCCAGTCGTTTGGCCAAGGCGATTTTATCCATGACGACGGGATCGTTGAAAATCACACCCGGAAAGTTCATCATTTCGCTGAGGTAAACGAGTCCTTCATTTGTAAATAAGGATTCGATATCTTCTAGGGTCACTTCTGCTCCGGCGGTTTCAAAAACAGTAGCGGGAACACAAGAAGGAGCACCAAAATAAATTTTCAACGCTGTTTTCCGGGCATCTTCGATCATGTACCTGACACCTTCAATCCCTAGGACATTGGCGATTTCATGTGGATCGGAAACCGTTGCGACGGTTCCATGGGGCAAGGCCATCCGACCAAATTCTCCGGGAGTCAACATGGAGCTTTCCACATGGACATGAGCGTCTATGAAGCCGGGCATGATGAATTTGTTTTCGGCTTGGTCTATTTCCTCAATCTTACTGATTCGCCCATTGGATATGAAAACATTTCCTGGAAATATTCTCTCATTGAGGACATCTATGATTTGGCCGGAAATCCGATTCATTGCTTTTTCGTTTGTGTTAACTGAATTAAGGGTTGTTTTATTCAGCCCATACAGCCAAATCCCTTATTCATAATAGAAGTATTGGACAATGCACACATTTAAGTA
>JAHDCE010000120.1:0-4133 GCA_020630045.1 Saprospiraceae bacterium
TCTCTCCGTAAATGATATGAACTATATTTGCGGTCCCGAAACCATGACACTTATCCTTATCATGAAAGTACGTTGCCTCCTAATTTTTTTATTATTGACCAGCTTCACTTATTCAAACGGTCAATCTACAGACTGCCAATCTCAACGATATCAATCTCAAGTATTCAGCAATACAAGGGTTACAAAAAACTTGACTTACGGCTCTGCCCCACTATGGTCAGACCTTGACAGCTCTGACCCGATTGACCTTAAACTCGATTTTTATGAACCGTCTAGGGCTCAAGAATATCTCAATGAACGTCCACTGGTCGTCATGTTGTATGGTGGTGCGTTCATTTGGGGAGACAAAACCTACAAAGACATCGTACATTGGTGCGACAGCCTTACAAGACATGGTTATGTTTGTGCCGCCATCAATTACAGATTGGACAATATGGCCAACTTGGTGGTCAACGAGCGGGCGACTATCCGAGCGGCCTACCGGGCGGTTCAAGATACGCGTGCGGCCATTAGGTACTTATTGGAAGACCCGGCGAACAAGGGATTCAATATCTCAAGGGACCATATTTATTTAGGCGGACAAAGCGCAGGAGCCATTTCCGTATTCCACACCGCCTTCCTTGAAGAAAGCGAACGACCGGACGAAACTTACGCTGGCTTTGCTTCACCTGATTTGGGATGCTTGGATTGTTCGGGCAACAGTTACGACCAAACCTATGATATCCGAGGTGTCCTAGGACTTTGGGGCGCTGTACTAGAAACAAATCTTATAGATAGCCACGAAGACATTCCGGTATGTATGGTACACGGAACCGATGACATCGTAGTCTATT
The DNA here is from genome assembly GCA_020630045.1 of Saprospiraceae bacterium. Classification (GTDB taxonomy): domain Bacteria; phylum Bacteroidota; class Bacteroidia; order Chitinophagales; family Saprospiraceae; genus JAHDCE01. Next base: position 834 of record JAHDCE010000120.1, read on the forward strand.
ACGACGAAGGGAAACCGTTCTTGGATTTACTTCCGACTTTCCCCAACATGTATGGATCATTACCCATGCACAACCGTCTCAATAACCAAGGAATTCACAATGAACTATACCCCTATGAAGGAGAAGGGCATGTGTTCTACGGCACTAATGAAGACCCGGAAACATTCCCCAATAATTTTTGGCCACCCGTCTTTGGACATGGTCGAGATTTCTTCTATAAATTATCACAATTCGAATCAGAAACCCCTAGTGGAGCAACTCAAGTTTGCCTAGGAGAAACACTAATCTATTCAGTACCGGAGAAACCGGATACACAATATTGTTGGGATGTTATCGGAGGAACAATTATCAACGAAAACAATCATCAAATCACAGTTCAATGGAACACACCCGGTACAGCGGAAATCCGGTTGATTGAAAATAACAAAATCGATGTCGATGGTTCTCCCCAATCGCTTGCCATAAATATTTCACAAGTGCCTTCCTCTGATTTCACATTCACTCAAAATCAAGCAGATGTAGCTTTTGACTCTGATTATTCCGGGGCAGGAACCTGGAGTTGGGACTTTGGAGACGGAAACTCATCCTCTGCATCCAACCCAAATCATACTTATCCGTCAAATGGAACTTATCAAGTCACACTTAGCATAACCGATGGCAATGGATGCATTGCTTCATCCACCCAATCCATTACAATAGCATCCTGCGAACCTCCTAGTAATTTTAATATATTTTTCGTTCCTGTCCCTGATGACATCGGAGTAAAAATCACTTGGTCTTCGGTACCGGAGGCTACAAAATACCAAGTTAGATACAGACCCCAAGGAGCCACCACTTGGACTGTCATCGGAAGTACGCCGGGCAATGACTATAAAACTATTTCAGGATTAATGGATGATACTTGGTACAATTATCAAGTCAGGACGCTTTGTAACCAATCTATCTGGTCTGCATGGAGCGGAACCCATCAATTCCTTTTTGAAACCTGCCATCCACCTACCGATATTCAAATCAATGAATTGACCAGCGGCGCTACTCAAGTCTCTTGGACACCTAATCCGGATGCATCCAAGTATCAGGTCAGGTATCGACCTGCGGGAGCTACAACCTGGACAACCACGGGCACACTTAATTCTTATAAAAATTTAAGCGGGCTGACCCCAGGAACAATTTACTATTTCCGAATCAGAAGCTTATGTGCGGCCTACGGCCCCTACTCCACTACTTTTACTTATACCAAACCCGCGATGAGATCCGTATCAAGTAAAAAATTAGAAATCGGTGCGTCGAAAACGACCATTCACCCCAACCCAGTCAGAGAAACGCTTTATGTCGATATTCCACATTCGGCGAAAGCCGAAATGTCCGTCTCTGACATGAATGGAAAACAATTGATGGAAACCCATATCAAGAACCGGGAAATCAATGTTTCATCCTTGAATAGCGGCCTTTATTTGTTGCAAATCATTCATGAAAATGGAGAACGGGAAATTCTAAAATGGGTGAAACTCTAATAATTTAAAGTTTACCATTACCTTTCCCGCATGTCCGTCAATCGGGAAATATTAAAACTTGCGATTCCGAATATCCTAAGCAACGTCTCCGTCCCCCTTCTGAGTTCGGTGGATACGGCATTGATGGGATTCGAAGACGCACCGGAGTATCTGGCAGCCGTAGGACTGGGAGCTATGGTATTTAATTTCATCTATTGGGGATTCGGTTTCCTACGTATGGGAACGACCGGTATGACCGCCCAAGCATTCGGCAGAAATGACTCTAAAGACATCTTATCGCTCCTAGGAAAAGGATGGATGGTCGCCATTATTATTTCCACCTTATTCTTGGTGTTTCAGATGCCCTTACGGGAAATATGTTCTTGGTTGGTCGGAGCGGATGAAACCACCGCTCCCCTAATCGCCGAATATTTCCATATCCGCATTTGGGGAGCGCCCGCAGCCTTGGGACTCATGGTGGTCATGGGCTGGTTATTCGGTATGCAAAACGCGGTTTATCCGCTTATCCTAACACTCGTCATCAATGCGGTCAATATTGCGACAAGCATGATTTTGGTCAATCAATACGACATGGGAATTAGTGGTGTGGCATGGGGTACCTTAGTCGCTCAATATATCGGTTTGCTTACAGCCATTGGACTGCTGCTTTACAAGTACAAATCCATTCTAAAAAACTTCAGTTGGCAACTTGTCAACCAATGGAAATCGTATGCCGATTTTTTCCGGGTCAACCGGGATATTTTTATCCGTACAGTTTGCCTCATCATCGCCTTCGGCTTTTTCTTTAACCGCTCTGCGGCGGAAGGTGTTCTCATCGTAGCGGTCAACCAAGTGTTTTTTCAGTTCATCAATTGGATGTCTTATGCGGTGGACGGATTCGCCTATGCATCCGAAAGTCTGGTCGGCAAATACGTAGGTGAAAAGAACAAACCCAAAGAACGGCAATCCATCCTCTGGTCTTTCATTTGGGGCGGTGGTTTTGCGCTTGTGTTTTCTATTGCTTATGCCCTTGCGGGAAATAGTTTCATCCGTATTTTCACAGACCAACCCGATGTAATTTCACGTTCACAAGACTTCTTATTCTGGATGATTATCTATCCGATTTGTGGTTTTGCTTCCTACATCTGGGATGGAGTATTCATCGGTAAAACCGCATCCAAGGCCATGCGAGATACCATGTTGATTTCATTGGTCTGCTTCATAGCAGCTTATTTCATTTTTTCGAGTTGGGGCAATCATGGATTGTGGATGGCACTTACGGTTTTCGTAGTGGCACGTGGAGCTTTACAAACGCTATGGATGAAGTGGATATAAAGCGGTTCAAAATAAAGAAATCTGTCCTGTGTCCTGATGATTTTTAGGATATGACAATGCTAAGGAATCTTGGAACACCTCCTTCATTTTCTCTGCTAGATACACAGTGATTTCGGGTGTTAAAATATTATCCGGTTGATGCGGAAAAAAGTAAACCTCACGTAGTCCGTTTTCACACCATTCCTTAATTCGGTGAATCCAAGCATCGGCCCGCTCAAAATCAGAAGCCACCAATCCATTACCAACGAATCTGATCATGGCGATATCATTTGTCAAACGCATGTGACAGACATCCCTCCTGCCCGCTACATCCGTGATGACGGTAGAAACATTGTATTTTTCCAATGTCTTGAACAATGATTCAGAATGGGTAATATCCGAAAACCAGTCTTCATGCCTGACTTCGACGGCTAGAGGGATTTCAGCATCCCATTCTCCTAGGAAACGCTCTAACATGGGGAGTCGATCGGGC
>JAHDCE010000120.1:4143-9357 GCA_020630045.1 Saprospiraceae bacterium
GCTTAAAATATGGAGGCATTTGCATGAAACAACACCCCAATTTATCTCCCAATCTTTTGATTTCACGGATAAATATCCCCAACTTTTCTCCCATCAAGCCCAAGTCGCGGCTATGGCTGATGGATTGGGGCACCTTAGGACAAAACTTAAATCCGTCGGGTGTTTCCCTGACCCATTTATCCACCAAGTCCTCCCTAGGAATCCGATAATGGGTCGTATTCAATTCGATGGTTCCGAACTGGCGGGCGTATTCATATAAATAATTCTTCTGTGGCGTTTTAGTCGGGTACCACTTGCCCACCCATTCTTTCATTCCCCATCCGGTCGCGCCGAAATAAATTACAGGATTTGCCGCTAGGGGCAAATCCTGTAATACGAGTTGGGTTCCTATCGGATTTTCCGGTAAGGAAAAATCCACGAAAGAAATATCCTTGAGTTTTCCGAATTTCATGAGAAGAACTTGTCCAATATTATCCCGGGCTAGCACCGCCTGTGTTACGGAAACCGATGGTCTTTTTATTGAATATAAATTCGTTTTTGTCCAACTTGAACGACGCGACATCCTCATAGGTCAAACGCCGGATATCCAAATCGGTACGTTCTTCCTTGGGCAACCGAGACAACCTCAAATTGTGGTTCTTTATCGCTTCGGTGACGATACCTCTTACCGTTCTGGCATTCCCGAAATACTTATCGCGGAACTCATGTATGAACGCCATATATTTGCGGACATGCTCCTTGGCCTCCTCGTTCGGTTCCAGCCCTTCATCTTCGAACATTTGTAAAGCAATAGCATATAGCTCAGCCGGCGAATAATCTTCGAATTTCAACATCTTGTCAAATCGGGATTGTAAGCCCGGATTCGCCTTGATGAACTCTTCCATATTGTCCGGATAACCCGCAACGAATACAAAAAACTCCCCTCGGAAATCTTCCATCCGTTTCAATAAAGTCTGAATGGCTTCGTTTCCAAAATCACCATGCGCATGACCTCCGGCTCCTGAAGATGTCAAGGAATAAGCTTCGTCAATAAATAGGACACCGCCCATCGCTTCGTCAATTTTCTCCGCAGTTTTAATAGCGGTCTGACCTACGAATCCGGCTACCAAACCTTGTCTATCGGTTTCCACCATGTGTCCGCGTTCCAAAACACCGAGCGCTTTGTATATTTTGGTCAATATCCGAGCAACCGTCGTCTTACCCGTACCCGGGTTTCCGATGAAAACGGTATGCAAAAAGAAGTTATTCAATACATTTTTGTCGATGTCTCGATAGAACTCGACCAGCTGCACCAACTCTGAGATTTGCTGCTTGATTTTTTCCATACCGATCAACCGATCCAACTCTTCCATTGCCCCTTTCAACAATTCATAGTCAATCGGGATATTCGGCAACTCCCGCTTCGGCTTGATGCTAATTTTATCGACATCTTCCTTGCGGATCGTAGCCAATATATTTTCTTCCAACATCCTAGGGTTTTCTTCGGACATCACGCGGAGTCCCAGATTGATCTTGGCCTTTTCGATAATATCAAAAACAAACCGGGCATTCCCGAATGAACGGTCACGATTACGATATGCTTCCACGATAATTTCATCGATTCGCCCCCTAGCAGGCGGTGTTAGGCGGATGGCTTTTTCTGCACAAGCGTAATTCGCGATTTGCGAAAGCTCTTGTGGTAAATAATCCGAAAATTCGAAGAATATTTTAAACCTAGATTTCAAACCCGGATTGGAATCCAAAAAGTGTTTCATCTCCTTGGGATAACCGGCGACGATAACCGCCATGTCACCGGTTCCATTCGACATTTCTTTGACCAATATCTCAATGACCTCACGACCGAAGTCTTTGCTGTCATCATTGGACCGTGCCAAGGCATAAGCTTCATCAATAAACAAAACTCCTCCTTTGGCTTTTTCAATCGCTTCTTTGACCTTCGGAGCGGTTTGACCGATATATTCTCCGACCAAATCCACGCGATCCACTTCGTGGACGTGGCCCTTGGACAACAAGCCCATTTTTCGGTAGAGCTTGCCCATCATTTTTGCGACGGTCGTTTTACCCGTACCCGGATTTCCGATAAATACGGAATGGACGTTGATTTCATCCTTTTCATTGAATCCTTTCTCTTTCCTCAGTTGGAGGAATTGGATGTACTTGGCATGATCGCGGACTTTTTGTTTGATGGCATTCAAACCGATGAGTTTGTCCATCCGCTCCATGACGTCTTCGAAAGTGGCGTCATCCGTATCATCTTGTAGCAAAAATGTGGATTGACGATCGGGGAACCATATTCCCGGAGACCCTTCTCCAAAATCTTCACCTACTTCAAAAGGAACGACCGCTAACAAGCGATCCATGAAAACGATTTCGGCGGTATATCGGTCTTTTCGCCAAGATCCCTTGACATTCGACCCCCAACCGGCGGTTACCTTGATGATATCATCTTTTTTCTCAATCCGCTGCAAGCGGACAACCCGACCTTTCAATTCCCGGGCGTCGTTGTAGAACTTGGTGAACAATTCACATTGCCAGTTTTTGGCGGGATGTAAATTCTTCAACGTGATTTCGACATAAATGTATCTCGTCTCTTCATGGTTGAAGACTTTGTAGTAAGTCCTTTCGAATTCCGGTCTGTCATCATAAGAACCTTCATATAATTTGAGGGACTTGATTTCGAGATACGGATTCTTTTTGGTGTTTTTATCCTTGGCGGCATCCTCTACGTAAAAGTACTTGGTCGCAACTTTCACGCCCTCTATCCAAACTTCCCAATAGTAGGTTCCTTTTTTCCAAAACGCTCCTTCTTTTTGGTTGCCCCAGCCTTCTCGGATGTAAACGACATTATCATATTTGCTCACTTTCCTCCGGAAAGGCAACGAACAAACTTCTTTACGTCCCCTTTTCAGGGAAAAACATTTTAATTCTACTTCGATTTCCCAGTCCTCCTCGTCAAAAAGTTTGTTGTAAAAACTGAGTTCTGCGTAGATATAGGTCGTCTCGTACCGGTCAAAAACCTGCCGGTATTTTTTCTTATTATCCGCCAACCACTCAGTAGATGAATACACCTTGAGTTCACGGAATTTGTACTTGGTATAATGTGGATCGAATCCTCTGGCCATCGTAATGGTTATTTCGTATTATCCTTAAACAATCACAAGGACATTCTGTTGAGAAAATCAGGTATAAAACCTAATATCTCTTTCTCCCTATTCGAAATGCTTCTCTATGAAAGAAAAAAGTTTCAATAAAACTACGTCAAGTTAGTCTTTCCGGTTGACTTTGGCAACCGAAAAGACAATTAATTTGGTTCGAATGAGTAGATGTTATTTCAGACCACTCATGATGATTCCACCACCTACTATATCATCCCCTTCATAAAATACGGCGGATTGTCCGGGAGCGACTCCCTTGACATTGGCTAAAAACGTAGCTTCCACTTGAGTACCATCTTGCTTAAGCGCCGCTAATGTTCCCGGATCGTTGTAACGGATTTGGGTAACTGTTTCCAAGCCTTCCGGAATCACATCATACTTTTGGTTATTGACTTGTCCGACAATCATTCCGTTCCTCAACAAATCCCCGACATCTCCTAGGACGACGGTATTCGTATCCGGTAAAATTTCGGTGACATATTTCGGGGAGCCGAAGGCGACACCGAGTCCCTTACGTTGACCGATGGTATAGAAAGGATAGCCCTTGTGTTGACCGATGACTTCCCCTGCCGTATTTACAAAGTTTCCTCCATTAACACGGTCTTCCAGACCATCTACCCGACGACGCAAAAAGGATCGGTAATCATTGTCCGGGACAAAGCAAATTTCGTAGCTCTCGCCCTTCTTAGACAATGCGGTATAGCCCCGATCAAACGCCATTTGACGGACTTCGGGCTTGGTGTAAGGCCCTAGGGGAAACATGCTTCGATTCAAGCATTCTTGGCTCAAGCCCCAAAGCACATAAGACTGGTCTTTCTTGGCATCCTTGGCCTTGGTCACGTACTTGCGACCATCCTTTTCATTGATGATGGCATAGTGTCCCGTTGCGATGTATTCACAATCCAATTGGTCGGCACGGCGCAGCATGGCGCTCCACTTGATATGTGTATTGCACAATACGCAAGGATTGGGTGTACGACCCGCCAAATATTCATCGACAAAATTGTCAATGACATAATCTCCGAATTCCTCGCGAATGTCAACGATGAAATGGTGAAAACCCAAGTCAACGGCGACCTCGCGTGCGTCATTAATGGAATCCAAGGAGCAACATCCCGTTTCTTTCTTGGAGCCTCCCGAATTGGCATAATCCCATGTCTTCATGGTGATGCCCACCACTTCATATCCTTGCTCGTGCAACAAGACGGCAGTCATGGTACTGTCGATACCTCCGCTCATCGCTACTAATATCCTTCCTTTCTTACTCATGGTATTGAATTAGGTATGAGGAATATCCTCACTCTATCCTACAAAAATCTATAAATTTTGGTTCTTTTCCCGGCACATACACCAAAAATAATCTTAATGGCATCTAATTCAACGTAAACAAGCCACACCCCGGCTTGTCTCGTCGATACAACTTCCGGTATTTGTAAAACCAAAATTTTTCAATCATGTTGAAAAAAAAATCACGACGTGCCGGTAAACAAATCAATGCCGGTTCTATGGCGGATATCGCCTTTTTACTTCTCATTTTCTTTTTGGTTACCACCACCATCAATGCAGAAAAAGGTATTCCCGTAAAATTGCCGCCATGGGTGGATGAGCCGGTAACATCGGAATTAAATAATCGAAACATCCTTTCCGTCAAGGTCAATGCCGAAAACCAATTGCTGGTGGAAGGGGAGCAAGAAGACATCGCCGAATTGAAAACCATGACTATGGAATTCATCACCAATCCCGAACAAAGGAAAGATATGCCGGCTTCTCCAAGAAGCGCTATTGTTTCACTCCAAAACGACCGAGGCACCTCTTATGATATGTATATTCAAGTTTACAATGAACTTAAAGCCGCCTATCATCAACTTTGGAACGAAAAAGCGAAGGAACTTTCGGGAGTAACTTATGAAGAACTCTCTATCGAGGATAAAAAGAAAGTGCAAAAGGAAATCCCATTCGTCATTTCAGAGGCGGAGCCTACTAATTTTGGAGAGGAGTAATATTCATCCAAGAGGTATAAAAATTAGATAAAAGAACCACTATGCCTATTTTTAGTTAT